>NZ_SDLI01000004.1:0-300000 GCF_004123195.1 Ammoniphilus sp. CFH 90114 | reverse complement strand
CATTTACCCTAACCCCTTTGTCCATCCTCCATTGGTGGAGTAGTCCTTTTGGTGCTTGCCACTTTTGCAGAAGGACATCTTCGATGGTGGAGTCTTTCCATTCTGCCGGGATGTTGATCTCCAGCCATTCTCCTTTTCTCTTCATTTCCATTTGCTTCACCTGCATTCTTTCTGCTGTTGACGTAGTATGCTTATCATATACGGTTTAAGCTGGGGAATGCAAAGGAAAAGCTAAAAAAATCGTTTAAAGACTCTTATAGGCATGTTGAAGAAGTTTGATATCAGCTTCTCTCTCGGTATCCGTAGCAAAGAGGATCGCTTCAAACTTTTTCTTCAATCTTTCTTCTTTCGCACGGTGTTCTTCAAGCAATTCATCATACTTCTCTTTCATTTCTGCTAGATTAATTGCCTTGAAGCGTTTTCCACCAGTAACCAAGAATTCACTTACTCGGGCGTGTCCGCGGCGAAGAGTCTCATAATATTCTTCCATACGCTTAACAACGTCCTGTTGAATCAAATAAGCTTCTAACGCTTCTTTTTCATCTTCTGTTCCATATAGATTAATTCCGTCGATAAAGAATTGTCTTTCTTTTTTTTGTTGCTCCTTTTGTAATAGCATGGTGTACCTCCTCGTATGATAATAATTCTCTTTATTTTTAGTATATTGTATACCAAAAGTAAAATTCAACCCTTTTTTTAAAATGGAAACAAAAAAACCTAGGCAAATGGATGGACCATAAAGCCTAAGCTATGTTTTTTGTTTTCTTAAACCATACGAGTAGTGGCAGGAAGGAGAGAGTGATTAACGTAAACATAAGATATTCGAATAAAGGTTGAACGTTGGATGCAGTAAGTGATTGCCAAAGTAAAATCATCATGGCTGAACCAAAGAAAATAGAGTGCAAAAGAAGATATTTATCTTTTCTGCCGAGCTTGTAGGCAAGAAACACGGTAGCAAATAATCCTGTAATGAGAATGGTAGGATCCGACATGTTCTGAGCTCCTTTTGTAATAGAATAACAAGGGAATATAGAATAATCATAATGGCTAATTAAGGAAATGAAAATGAGCCAGTAAACATGTTCATTAAACGTTCAAAGCTTTTTGTCCATTTTGTAAACGACTTTCCCCCAGTCATAGGTTATGATTAAATGGGAGAAGAGTAAAATTATAGAAATGAGGAAGTACCGATGAATAAGTTATTGCAAGGGAAGAAGGGTCTTGTTCTCGGAGTTGCGAATGAGCACAGCATTGCTTGGCATATCGCCAAAAAGTGTTGGGAAGAAGGGGCGGAATTGGCTTCTACCTATCAGAATGAGAAGACGCTTCGCTTTGTACAGCCCTTGTTTGAGTCTATCGGATCCAAGTTCTATCATGAGATGGATGTTACAAGAGAAGATAGTGTTCAGGTGGTTATGGGGAAACTTCGAGAGCATTTTGAGGGGGAGCTGGATTTTATCGTCCACTCTGTAGCAGGAGGGCCCAAAAAAGGGGAACTTGAAGGACGCTTTATTCAAACATCGAGGCAAGGATTTATGGATTCTATGCTGATCTCGGTCTTCTCCTTAAATGTGGTCTTGAAAGAAACTCTAGACATGTTGAGAAATCGAGATGCCGCGGTCATGACCGTTTCCTATATGGGAGGGGAGCGTGTTGTTACGAATTATAACATTATGGGCGTAGCAAAAGCGGCTTTAGAAAGCAATGTCCGCTATTTAGCCGCGGATCTTGGTCGGGAAGGTATTCGAGTGAATTGTTTATCACCTGGAACGATTAAAACAAGGGCCGCAAGTGGAATTGGAGCATTCAATCAACTCATAGAGCATACCGCTGCTCACTCTCCATTAAGAAGAAATGCAACGGTCGATGAAGTGGCGAAAGCATCCCTATTGCTACTGAGTGATTGGGGCTCAGGAATTACGGGTGAGACGATCTATGTAGATGCTGGTTTTCACATTACAGGAGTCGATCTACCTATAGAGGAAGAGAAGGACAGGGGATAATCAAGCCCCTGTTTTTTTATTCTCCAATATTATTCTCAAACCATCCTTGCAATTGGTCTAAGGAATAAAAGGTAAAGATTTCCTCACCATTTTGCCCGTGATCGGATGTTTCTCTTAAGGTAACTTGACCCTCGTCGCCTGCATTAATAATGACATAAGGATGGTGAGGGTGAATAAATCTTGAATCGTGATGAGGTTCTACCCAATTCTTATCCGTTAAAAATTCGCGAATTTGATTGTTATTCATTGTGGTACTTCCCCTTTCTACAAGGTACTTTATTTTCATATCATTACCTGTTGGAAGAATTTCATGATTCTTTCTAAATTGTGTCTTTGCTCTATTACCTCACCTGTCCGGTTGACATAAAATATCAAGTCAATACGATAATAGGAGTGAGGTTTTTATGGATATTAATACGATTATTAAGCTCGTGCAAAGTGTCCCACCTGATAAGCTAACGGATGAAAAAACCTTGAGGAAGGTTTTGAAAGCAGCGGGAAAGGAATCTGGACAGAAATTTAGTGACGAAGAATTAAATCGTCTCGTCAAAAATTTTAAAAAGATTGCATCAGGAGGAATGGGTTCAGCCTTAGGGATGATCTCCATGTTAATGAAATCAGGTGTTAGTCAAAAGCAGATCAATAATATTAAAAAGAAGATGAATTAATCTATAGGCGAATGCTTGAATTTACGGTGAATGGGTGTTAGCACATACCTTTGCCGTTGCCCTCTCATAAGATATATTAGATTAACAGAAAAAGGAGGAATTCAGTCATGAGTGCAGTTGTAGGAGGATTAGGACAGTCAATTGGGTTTATCTTGGTGCTTTACATTTTATTGGTGATTATCTCCCGACCAGGGTTCATTTATTAATTAAAGAGATAAGAGGGTTCCAACGCGAAGTTGGGACCCTCTTTTTATCTTATCAAAACCATTCATTTCTTTTTCTTCTTATTGATTAAATCTTTAGCTAATTGGTCGGCTAAATTATTATATGGATTCTCACTATGCCCTTTAACTTTTACAAAGTGAATATCAATATGTTGTAGGGCTTCAGTGATAAATTGTTGGTAATCACGGTAAAGGATCGTGTTAATATGAACTTGACCATAAGCTGCGAGGCCTAAAGTGGAGAGATCGTGAAATATCGCGATCTTTTTCTTTTGTTGTTCAATAGCATATTGAACTGATGCTTCAACAGCTAGGATTTCAGCAATTAAGGACATGGACTTCTGGTTGTGTATTCGTTTGATTCCTGATATTTGGTGTATGACTTGTTGATCTTTTACGATTACAACGCCATAGGCAGCGTAATCTTTATAAGCTGAACCGTCCGTATAGGCTATGATCGTTTCTTCTTCATTGGAGTATTCTTGAGTTAGGGCTAATTCATCAAAAAAGGAAAGTTCTTCAAAGGAGACCTTTTTCCGATACCACTTTTTATTACGTTCCCGAATTAACCAATCATAGTCGATGTTGCATACAGACTCCCGAAGATATTGCTCAGCTTGCTCAAACGTAGGGAATCGGCACCATTCTCCTCTAGAAAAATCACGCACCTGATTTAGGGCTTGTTTTTGTTTTCGAAAGATTCCAGGCTCCCGGCCCACCTTTACTGCGTAGAATAATTTCCCCATAACGTATGACCTCATTGTTATATTCGATTATTTTCATATTTTATCCCTTGTAACCACATCCCTATAGGTTGTAGTTATAGAAATTAATGGTTGTTTGTCATATCATTATACTAAATTACATGTGTTAAGGGGAAATTACAGAAAAAGGGGGAAGAGCTTTGAGTGGTGTCATTTGTTTAGGTGAAGCATTAATTGATTTTATTCCACTTGATGAACATCATTTAATTTATCAGAAGAGTCCTGGAGGGGCGCCTGCTAATGTGGCCGTTGGGATATCGAAGTTAGGTGGGAAAGCTTTTTTCTTAGGCAAGCTCGGACAAGACGTCCTTGGAAAATTTCTGTTGGATACCCTTGAAGCTCAAGGGGTTGATGTAAGTTATGTATCGTGGGAAGAACATGTCCGTACAGGTATCGTATTCGTTACGTTAGACCCTGGTGGTGAGAGAAGTTTTAGTTTTTATATTGATCCAAGTGCAGATCGATATCTTGGTATAAAAGATTTGCAATCTGAATGGTTTGAAAACAATCACATCCTCCATTTTGGTTCGATATCCTTGATTAGTGAGCCATCTAGAAGTGCAACCGTGCATGCCATTCAATTAGCTAAACAGAATGGAATGTTAATCTCCTACGATCCTAATCTTCGCTTGAGTCTTTGGAAGACACCAGAAGAGGCAAAAACAACGATCCTTTCCACTATCGGGCAAGCTGATATTCTCAAAATATCAGAAGAAGAACTGGTATTCTTGACAGGGGAGCAGAGTATAGAGAATGGTTTGTCCTCGTTGGCTCAATATGATATCCCGCTTATCTTTATCACAATGGGTGGGGAAGGTTGTGTTTTCCAGTTTAAGGGACAAACTCGACGAATTCCTGCCATTTCTGTTTCTGTCGTGGATACAACCGGTGCAGGGGATGCTTTTGTCTCGGGAATCTTATATAACATCAATGCATCGAGAAAAACAATAACAACCTTAACCGTTGATGAAGTAGGAGAGTTTACAAAATTTGCAGCTGTATCAGGGGGGTTAGCTGCCTCAACAAAGGGAGCTATGACGGCACTTCCTACACTTCCTGAAGTAAGGAAAAGATTAGAAAACGAGGCCTAGTAAGTATGATTGGACTATTAGCTATGTTAGCGCTCGGAGCAGGTGTGGCGCATGTGATCAAGAAATATCTTTTAAGGATAAAGGACCCCACTCTTTCAGAGGTATGGACCTTGTTGGACAAACAGGATTGGTATCAACAGCTGATCCAAGAAGACAGGTTTAGAAAATATATAGAAACACAAAAACAAGAGGGATTGCTTTCCGACTGGTATTATGTGAAGAAAATTATAGAACAAAAAGGCGCACGGGATGGGTTTATAGAATATGTGGAAAAAAACGCAAAATAAGAATCCTTGGAAGACAGCCAAGGTTTCTTATTTTAGCTTCGTTTATAACATGAGCCGTCATGATCGTCTACCATACCTGTGGCTTGCATAAACGCATAACAGATCGTGCTTCCTACGAATTTGAACCCTTTCTTTTTCAATGCTTTACTCATCGCATCGGAAACCTCGGTTTTACTGGGGGATTTTTGATTCTCTGTCCAATCGTTGATGACAGGATTCCCTCCAATAAAAGACCAGAGAAAGGTGGAAAAATCTTCACCTTTATGGGTCATTTCCAGATAACATTTTGCATTCGTGATAAAGGCTTCAATCTTGCCGCGATGTCGAATAATCCCTTCGTTTGATAATAATATATTAATTTTTTGCTCATCATATTGGGCTATTCTTTGAGGATCAAAGTTGTCAAAGGCTGTTCGATAATTTTCTCTCTTCTTCAAAACCGTTATCCAAGACAACCCGGCTTGTGCTCCTTCTAAGCACAGCATCTCAAAGAGCTTCTGACTGTCCCTCACAGGGACACCCCATTCTTCATCATGGTACTTTATATAGAGGGGATCGGTTGTTACCCAACCACATCTTTTCTTTTCTTGCATAGACAAACGTCTCCTTTAATGTGAAAAGCTGTTTCTACTATAGCAGAAACAGCTCTTCTAAGCCTACTTGTATTTAACATTTAATTGAAGCATTTTTTCTAGAATACCAGAACCAGCAAACAAACAAGCTGATGACGTAATAACCGATGAAGAGATTGAGTGCAAGATTAGCTGAACCTGTAGAATCGATGGACCATCCGAAGATCTTAGGAATAAAGAATGCTCCGTATGCTCCTATTGCCGCAATAAATCCTAGTACTGGGCCTGATTGCTTTCCTTCAAAGATGAAGGGAACCATGCGGAAGGTTGAACCGTTGGCAATACCCGTACCTGCAAAGAGGATGAGGAACATCACTAAGAATCCGTTGAAATGGTTTATGTTCAAGAAATAGATGACTCCGGCGGTTGCGGCAACCATACTGAGTGTAGTCCAGAAAGTAACTTTAGCTCCGCTGTTTACTTTATCAGATATCCACCCTCCAAGTGGACGAAGGGAAGCACCTACTAATGGCCCAAGGAAGGCATATTGCACGGCGTTAATTTCAGGGAACTCGGAACGAATTAGCAGCGGAAATGCTGCGGCGTAGCCTATAAAAGAACCGAAGCACATGACGTAGAGCCATGTCATAATCCAAGTGTGCTTATGCTTTAAGACAACAACTTGTTCTTTAAAACTTTGTTTTGTATTGGGAAGATTGTCCATTCCGAAGGCAGCTAATAGAATCGCTGCAACAATAGGAATGACCCAGATAAACGCAGCATTCTGAATGTAGATTTCTGAACCGTCTGGAAGCACTTGGGAGCTACCGGTCATTACTCCTATAAAACTCACCCCAATGGCTAGTGGAGTAACAAACTGCACTACACTAACACCGAGGTTCCCAATTCCAACGTTAATTCCGTTAGCTGTACCCTTATGCTTCTTAGGGAAAAAGGCATTAATATTTGCTGTTGAGGAAGACAGGTTTGCTCCGCCAAGACCACACAAGGCTGCTAAGATCACTAAAACATAATACGGAGTTTCTGGATTCTGTACGGCAAATCCAATTCCAATAGTTGGTATTAAAAGTACACTTGTACTAATCACCGTCCAGTTTTTTCCGCCTAGTAAACCCGGCATGAAAGTATAGACTAGACGCAAGGTTGCTCCTGATAAACCCGGAAGGGCTGCCAGAGTAAACAATTCACTCTTGCTTAGATTAAATCCTACATCATTAAGACGAACCGCTACAACAGACCAAATCTGCCAAACGATAAAGGCTAAGATCAAAGCGAAAACCGATATGAGAAGGTTTTTTCGCGCAATTTGTTTTCCAGTTGACTCCCAAAACTGAGGAACTTCCGGTTTCCATTCTGTTATAACACGCATGGTGTTCTTCCCCCTAATTGATAATGTATCCTTGTTGTAGTGTCATTCTAACAAGAGAGAATAGAAAAGGATGTGTAATAAGTCACAAGGGAAAATCATGACTTGCTATCGACCACAATTTTACAGTAAGATTAGATAAATAATTAAGGGGGGAAACAAGATGAGTAATAAGAAACTCAACTGCCATCATCATCGTCATCATTCTCATTGCGTTTGTACCCATTGGAAAAACAGTTAATGTTTTTTCTAGGTGTAAACGCTTATTGTGTTTGCACCTGCGAAGCTCTTGCCATTGGGAGCCATGTGAGGTGTAGCCTTGCATGGCTTTTTCATTTTTTTCTAAGGAGAAGATCACTCATGTCAAATCAAGCAAAGGGGAAGTATCGCCCCCAGGCAATTTCAGGTTTTCCAGAATGGCTACCCGAACAGAAAGCTGTTGAACTCATGTGGATGGATACGATACGCAAGGAATTTGAGAGTTTTGGGTATGCCTGTATTGAAACTCCATCGGTTGAAGAATTAAATGTTCTAACTGCAAAGGGCGAGATTGATAAAGAAATCTATGTGATGCAAAGGCTGCATGCCGAAGAGGGAGATGAAGCCCGATTGGGATTGCATTATGATTTAACAGTCCCTTTTGCGCGCTATGTAGCACAGCATTATGGAGACCTCGTGTTTCCCTTCAAGCGATATCAGATGCAAAAAGTATGGAGAGGAGAGCGAGCACAGGTAGGCAGGTATCGTGAGTTTTACCAGTGTGATATCGATGTAATCCATGAGGATACGCTTCCCTTAAGGTTCGACTCAGAGATGCCTAGAGTCATGTTTGGGATCTTTCAGAAGTTAGGCCTTGATATTCAATTTAGATTAAACAATCGCAAAGTCCTCCAGGGATACTTTCTAGGTCTAGGGATTGAGGAAATGAGCCGAATCGTTCGCGCGATCGATAAGTGGGATAAGCTGGGTGAAAAAGGCGTATTAAAGATCCTTCAAGAGGAAGAAGGGTTAACAGATGAACTAGCTCAACGATGTGTAGCGATTGCCAAAATTAAAACGGATCGTGAAGGACTTGTATCTAAGGTTCAAGAGCTTGGGGTTGAGCATCCTCTTATGCAGGAAGGGCTAGAAGAATTAGATCAGGTCCTGCAAGACTTACAGGATCTTCCCTCAGGCGCTGTGATAGCGGACCTGTCTATTGCCCGCGGGCTTGATTACTATACAGGAACAGTCTATGAATCTTCGTTAATTCAGTATCCTGAGCTAGGCAGTGTGTGTTCGGGTGGTCGATACGAAAATTTAGCAGGCTCTTTCATTGATAAGAATCTAAGTGGAGTTGGGATGTCTATCGGATTATCGCGGGTCCTAGGAAAGCTGTTCCATGAGAACGAGCTTCCACTAGGAAGAAAAAGTCCTACTGATATCCTCGTGGTTTTACCGCAGGACGATCGGTATGCAGAGGCCCTTGCGATTGCAGCCAAGCTAAGAGAGAACGGGCATAAAGTAGAGGTCTTCCCTAGTGCAGTGAAGTTTGCCAAACAGATTCGCTACGCGTCTAGAAAAGGAATACCGTATGTGTGGTTTCTACCTTTTGAACCTGGAGGAGATTGCGAGGTCAAGAATTTAATTACTGGAAACCAGGAACTAGCTGATCCAGCGAAATGGAAGATGGAGTAGGGAGATTGGCTGGGGGGTAAGCGAAAAAATTCCGCCTATTTTAGGTAGATGGATAAAAGAAATCGAAATAAGCGGAGATTTTCCTGCTAATGTGGGCCAATTACTCAAAATCGAGGTGAAATATGAAAATAACGGAAAATTTTCCTGTTATTTTAGCCGAAAAACTTAAAATCCAAAAAATAGGCGGAAATTCTCCGCCTATATAATGGGTCACATCTACCCTATGCTATTCCGCTGGTGCGTTTTCGACGGCGATTTGGTAGGCACTTAGAATTGCTTCGCTTTCCTCTTCATCTGTAATACCAACAAGGTAACGGTCCTCATCGTCGCCTTCAACTCTCATGAGAATCGTCTCTTGCTCTGAGGTCAACAATGCATAAGATTGATCTTCCATGTCAAACAAAGCCTCTACTGCATATTGCTTCTCCTGACCTTGCTCATCTTCAATGGTAATGTAGTCTCTAACCTCTTGGTCACTCAATTTCTTCACCTCCAGTAGGTATCTCTGAATAATGTGTCCAAGAAGAATGATGGTTATCAATGGTTATTAGGGGAGAAGATTGGAATTTCTAATTTAACTTTGTTAAACTCCTCCCGAATAAGAGCAAGCTGGTGGTTAATATCTGACGCTTGATCAACGGGATCAAGCTGTTCCATTTCCTCTAATAAGGAGCTTAACTTTTTTGCTCCGATAAAAGAACAACCTGATTTGACTTTATGTACTTCTTTATAAAAGGTTTGGCGATCAAGTGTTGGAAGTGCGGCTTCTATACGGTTTAATATCTTTTCTGTATCCGTGGCAAATAAAATACTGAGTTGCCTTGCGCTTTCCGGATCCATTGACAGAAAGCGTTCTGTGTCCAGTGATGAGGGGACTTCCCTTTCTAACTCAGGCAGCCATTGTTCTAGAGTTTCATGAAGTTGTTCCGATGTAAAAGGCTTGCCGAGAAAATCGCTCATCCCTGCAGCCATGCAAGCTTCTCTCTCTCCTGGTTGGAGATGGGCGGTGATCGCAATGATTGGAACATGTTGACCCGTAAGCATTTCGAGATTTCGGATCTGACGGGCTGTTTCGTAGCCACTCATCTCGGGCATTTGACAGTCCATAAAAATAAGGTCATAGTTCTGTTTGGAAACGAGCGCAAGAGCAACTTTTCCATTGAGGGCGGTGTGGATCATATAATCCTTTTCCTTAAGATATAAGGATATAATTTCTTGATTGATCACATTATCCTCGACCAGCAAAATGGATTTCTTCTTGGAGAATTTATCTCGCTGTGATAAGGATGGGGTAGTTACTCCGAATCCATCGTCAGTGCAAAATTTCTCTTTTAAAAAGCTAAGTTGAGATGGTTTAATGGGCCGAGAAAGGAAGGCGTCGAACAGGCCTCTTTCTATTATTTTTCTTTTGATGTAATGCAACGGAGAAAGGATAGCAATCATTTTGATCCCATTTGTCAGAGGATTCCTCCTAAGTTGCTGCACCCATGGAATAGTGTCCCATAGATCTGTATCAGCGATGATGGCTTTTATTTTTTTGCCGTTCATCAATTGTTGCTTGATGAACATTAGCGCATGATCTGGATCTTCCCAATGTTCACAGGTTGTCCCAAATGGAGAGAAAAAGTAGGTAAGCGCTCTCATCTCGTCGTTTCCTCGTGATACAATGACGATCTTGCCCGAAGGGTCAGTCTTTAACTCAACCTGGTGAGCAGCCATCTCCGGCACTCTATGAAAACGACAAGTAAACCAAAACATTGAGCCGACCTGCTCCGCTGATTCCACTCCAACCTCTCCGTCCATTAGTTCCACTAATTGTTTCACAATAGATAGACCTAAACCTGTTCCTCCAAATTGTCGTGTAATAGAACCGTCTGCTTGCGTAAACGGTTGAAAAATACAGTCATGAAGCTTGGGGGAGATTCCTATTCCGGTATCTTTTACTTCAAAACGCACGTATACATCATGGCGATCAAGAGATAGGACTTGAGCGGAGATGCTAACTTCGCCCTGTAAGGTGAACTTGATGGCGTTGTTGATTAAGTTAATTAAGATCTGTCTTAATTTTCCGGGGTCACCACTGACCAGCTTAGGAATCGTAGGATCTAGAAAAAGGGCGAGTGACAGCTTTTTTTCGTACGCCTTCGGTGCTAAGAGTTCAATAATATCTTCAACAGACTTTTGAAGGTCGAATTCATTGATCTCCATGGTCATTTTTCCTGCTTCAAGCTTAGAGAAGTCGAGTATATCATTCAAAATGGACATTAAGGAGTTGGCAGAGTCGGCAATGACGGTAGAGAAACGCTTTTGTTCCTCATTGAGCGCTGTTTTAAGCATTAAACTAATCATACCGCTAATGGCATTCATAGGGGTGCGGATCTCGTGACTTACCGCTGCGAGAAATTCAGATTTTAAACGAGAGGCAAGCAATGCCTGATCTCTAGCCCACTCTAATTCACGTTCCATGCGCTTGCGTTCGGTAATGTCTACAGCAGATCCTACAACTTCAATCACCTTGCCGTTATGGACAATGGGGGATAGTAGATTGTAGAATACACGGTTTTGATAAGTGAATTCGTAGGACACGGTCTCACCGTTAGTGGCTCGTTCATAGAGGGGGGTAAGATATTGGGCTTGATCAGAAGAAAATATTTCTTGTAAAGTTTTACCGTAGGTTACATTCGTAGTCAGACCAAGCTGAGTAGCAATTCTACCTTCATATAGGGTGTAAATAATCGCTCCATCCGCTCGCCTTTTAAATTTAAAAATGACATTCTGTAAGTTTTCCAACGTTTGCCGAAATTCATTTCTGTCCTTATCCATGTCAAATCCCTCCCTTTCTCAATAGATGGACAAAAATTAAAATTGTATTACTTGGTTATAAAATGTTACAATGATTTCTAATAATTGAAACTATTATATCATTCTAGTGAGGGAATAGGAGAAACATGGCGAAAAAAAAGAAGATACTGATCGTGGATGATCACCCAACGATAAGCTTCGGAACGCGCATGATTCTAGAAAAGGTGGCAGGCGTAGAGGTTATTGGTATCGCCGAGTCAGGACAAGCAGCCATGGAATGCTTTCTTCAGGAACATCCCGACATCATCTTTCTCGATTTAGATCTGCCTGATATAGAAGGGCTGGAAGTAGCGAAAAAAATGAAAACGATATCATCAGAAGTCGACGTGATCATTTTTACCGGTATGGATTACCTGCCCATCTTAGGACGATTGCTTAGTATCGGAATTAGTGGTGTTCTTACAAAAGATGCATCTGCAGAACAGATGATACGTTTGGTAGAACGGGTGAAGCACGGTGAAACTATTATTCCTATTGAAGTATTTAAGCAATTACAATTAAGGGGGAAAGGGAAGCAAAGTGGATGGATTAAAGAAGCTGCCCTTACGGAAAAAGAAGAACATATTCTAGGATTAGTGAGTAAGGGGTACACGAACCATAAAATAGCCAAGGAAATCTATATGACCACTCGATCCGTCGAATATTATTTAACGCGAATCTACGAGAAGCTCAATGTAAAGTCGAGGGCGGAAGCGGTAGAAAAATTCTTAAAGACAGCTGGAGGCACTCCGTAAAAGGGGTGTTTTTTTGTGCTTATTTCGGTACCGAAGTTGCGGGATCACACATTTACATTTCGGACTGGTTCAGGATACCATATAGTCAGAATCATCAAAAAAGAATTTTTTTTAAAAAACGGAGGGGTATTCATGAAGTTTGGATTATATTCCGAAATGCAGCTGCACCCGGGAAAGACGGATCAACAGTTATATGACGAGGTATTAAAGCAGATCATCCACGCTGATCAGGTAGGGTTCGATGTCTACTCTCTCATAGATCATCACCATTTTTCAAGATTCTCTGTTTCTGCCAACCCCCTTGCCGTATATACTGCTGCTGCACAACTGGCTAAGAATATTCGTTTCCGCACAGCTCTACATATTTTACCGCAGCAGAATCCTCTCCGTTTGGCCGGTGAGATTGCGGTTGCAGACATTCTAACCCAAGGTCGCATTGAGGTTGGTGTGGGCAGAGGACATGCCTGGGTGTTCCCGAACAATGGCATTGTCCCCATTGAAGAAGCGAAGCCCCGTTTTGAAGAGGCTTTGCAAATATTGGAGATGGCCTTAACAGAAGAGAGAGTAACCTATTATGGACAATATTATACGGCAGAAGATGTCCAGATCACGCCGAGGCCTGTTCAACAGAAGATGCAATTTACGACGGGAGGTACGAGCAATCATACGTACCAACAAGCTGGAGAAAAAGGCTGGGGAATCTTTGTTCCTCCTCTCTTACCATTAGAAAGTCTAAGAGAGCAGTTTGATATTTACTTGCGTGCTTGTGACAAGGCAGGGAATGAACCAAATATTATCTGGTTGCATGCTGTCTATATGGATGAGTGTGAGGATAATATTCGAAGAGAATCAGAGCAGCACTTCCATAACTTCCTTGCAGGCAATGCCTCTCCGGCATTCACCGGATTACCAGATAAAGAGCGCATGATGAACGCGGGCTATCAGTTCTATGCGAAGGGGATTTTACAGAGCCTTGCAGATATGTCATACGAGCAAATTACAACAGGTGATGTGGTTTGGGCAGGGACTCCTGAGCAGATCTGCGAAAAAATTGATTACTGTGTAAGAAATATTGAAGGATTGGCCGAAATTGATTTCTTAACGAATTATGGGGGAATGGACCACTGGAAAGTGATAAAACAACAAGAAATCATTAGTAAAAAAATCATGCCTCAATTTAAAACGAAGAGTAAGGTAGCAACATATTAATTGTTAGCGGTTTCAAGGTGAGGCCCCCCATGCTGATGTGGGGGGCCTTATCGTTTATTTTAAAATAAATGGAACTTTCGTTAAATGGTTAACGGAAAATTCTCAAATAATTAATTAAAATGAATATTAACTCAAGTAGACAAGGGGGATCTTAGATGAGAAAGGAAAAACGTTACTCACTCCTATGCATGATGTTGGCAGCACTCGTTTTAGCCGTTGTCGGCTGTGGCGGCCAAGGGACAACAGGGACTTCGACGCAAGCGCAAGGAGATGCAGCACCCTCCAGTCCGAAGCCTGTTGAGCTTAAGGCAGTGAGTTTTTTGGCAGTAGATCATCCATTTACGAAGGATGTTGTTCCACTATGGATGAAGACGGTTGAAGAAGAGACTCAAGGTGCAGTCAAGATTGATTGGATTGGAGGTCCAGAATCGGTACCCGTGAAGGAGCAATTCGATGCGGTACGAAATGGCATGGTAGATATAGGCTTTAATGTAAGTTCGTATTATGGACATCTTATGCCGGAGTCCCATTCCTTGCATTTATCACCTTATACCCCTTGGGAAGAAAGAGAAAAAGGATATTTTGACTATATGTCTAAGCAATTTGAGGGCCAAGGGCTTGTTTATTTAGGCCGCTGGCTTGGACCATCTCCTTTCTATTTCTGGAGCAATAAGGAAGTTAAATCTCTAGATGAATTGAAAGGATTAAAATTCCGTTCTAATCCGACCTATCACGATATTATGACAGCCGTAGGCATGGTGCCCGTTGAGATCGTTCCGGGTGAGGTGTATACCTCTCTTGAAAGAAAGATGGTAGATGGATTTGGCTTTCCATTACTAGGGCCTCATCAGAGTGGATGGACCGAAGTAACCAAGTACGTTATTGAAGAACCATTCTTGAATCAGAATGCTACGATCCTTATGAATTCAGATGCCTTTAATTCCTTGAGTCCGGACATTCAAGAGAAGATGCTTGAATTGACGGCGGCATTTGAGAAGGAAATGGTAGAGCATTTTAATCAAGAAAATGAAAAAGAATGGAATGCTATACAACAAGCTGGAGTTACAAGAATTAAACTTCCAGATGCGGAAAGTGAAAAGTTCCGAAAGCTTGTGAGAGATGTGAAGTGGGAGAGTTTACAGAAGACAGCCCCAGAACAGTATGATGATCTGAAGAAGCTTTTATATCAAGAATAAGGGTTTATATCTAATAGAGTTACCTATTGTGCAATGAGGTAACTCTTCTTATCGATTAAGGAGGTGTAATCTATGCTTTATGGGTTATCAAAGGCACTAGATTGGGCGGAAAATACGTTTGCCTTGATTGGGGGGGCTTTGCTCGTCTTTTCGATGTTTAGTATTGCAGCGGAAGTCATTTCACGATATTTCTTCAATTATTCACTGATTTGGGTAAATGAAATTAGTGAGTATATTCTCCTATACATTCCTTTTACAGGGGCAGCCTGGCTCTTGCGTCAAAAGGGTCATGTTACAGTGGATCTAATCGATCAGTTTCTCTCGGAAAGAATGAAGGTACTTAATAATGTGTTTATTTCCCTCATTGGCTTATTTGTAAGTGGTATTCTAATCTGGTATGGATTTACCACTATGATGGATATATTGGCTCGAGATATCCGTAGTTTATCCGTCTTACAAATTCCTCAAGCCTACGTGATCGTCATTATTCCATTAGGTTCCCTGTTAATGTTTTTGGAGTTTACACGAATGTTATACAGAAGTGTCTCTGCAACCAAAGAACAATCGCACACTGTATCAATGTAGGAGGGGATTGTAAATGGACTGGTGGGTAACTCTTTTACTAATCGTTGGTAGTTTAATCAGTTTGATGATGCTTCGAGTGCCTGTGGCCTTTGCCTTTATGGCGATAAATATTGTAGCTGCCATCTTTTTATGGGGGGGAGTAAAGGGATTAAACCTGTTGGTGAAGAGCATTGAAGATTCTCTTACCACGTTTGCCTTAGCCCCCATTCCCCTTTTTATCCTGATGGGGGAAATTATGTTTCATACCGGCATTGCTCCACGAATGATCGACACCATTGATAAATGGTTTGGCCGGGTTCCAGGAAGACTGAGTCTGCTTGCTGTGGGTGGGGGAAGCTTGCTATCGACTCTGACAGGGTCTACGATGGCGAGTACAGCGATGCTTGGGTCAACCCTTGTTCCAGAAATGGAGAAGAGAGGATATAAAAGACCGATGTCACTTGGTCCGATTCTAGGGGCAGGGGGACTTGCGGTGATGATTCCCCCTAGTGCTCTCGGAGTGCTTCTCGCTTCCATGGGTCAGATTTCTATTGGTGCCTTCATGATGGCTATTATCTTACCAGGTCTTGTTATGGCAGGTTTATTTTGTGTCTACATTATTGTCCGAGCGAAGTTGCAGCCGGAACTAGCACCTTCTTATGAATTACAACCTGTTCCTCTTGTCGAGAAGATCAAGGCTACCGTTATCTATATCTTCCCTTTAAGTCTTATCGTTTTCCTAGTGATTGGTCTTATGTTCCTTGGGGTGGCTACGCCAACAGAAGCAGCCGCGATGGGAGCTGTTGGAAGCCTCATTTTGGCACTAGGCTACGGAAAGCTCAATTTGCCTAATCTCATGAAAGCCTTAATTGGTACGATGAAAATTTCTACGATGATGTTGATCATTGTGGCAGGGTCAAGTGCTTTCAGTCAAATTTTGTCCTTCTCAGGGGCTACGCGCCATCTTGTAAAAACAGTTGGCGAACTTCCTATTTCTCCTATGATGATTCTCTTAGTCATGCTGGGTTTGGTTATTTTGTTGGGCACATTTATGGAGTCCTTATCCATCTTAATGATTGTTCTACCGATCTTTATTCCTATTGCCCAGTTGCTTGATTTCAACCTTTTATGGTTTGCCACCTTGTTGCTCATTACCATCGAGCTAGGGACCATTTCTCCACCTTTCGGCACAGGACTCTTTGTCATGAAGTCGGTTGCCCCAGCAGATACAAAGATGAAAGAGGTTTATGCGGCTTCTTTACCTTTTATCGCATTGGACATCGCTCTTATTGCTATTGTGATCTTTTTCCCAGCTCTTGTCACCTGGTTGCCTGGATTGATGAGTCAGTAAGTAAAAATTAAATGGGGAGGAATGAAGGGGATGTTAACGAGGATGAGGACTCAAGGGAGTCCGTATATTTGCGGGGAAGTGGTAAAAGGGGAGCAGAGAGGTAGACTATTAGGATTTCCAACCGCAAATATAGATTTTAAGGCATCTTGGCTTTCCTTTGGTGTTTATGGGGTAAAGGTGCGTCTTCAAGATCAATGTTATCAGGGGATCATGAATATTGGGGTTAAGCCTACTTTTCATGAGAATGCCTTTCCTGTTATTGAGGTTCATATCTTGGACTTCTCTGAGATGATCTACGGGGAAACCCTCGAAACAGAAATTTTGTTCAAGGTCCGGGATGAAAGGAAATTTGACTCTTTTGAGGATCTAAAGGCTCAGATCAAAAGAGACATTGAATTTACCAAGGAAAAGTTCAGACAAATGTTAAATCGTTAATAACTGATCATGCTGATTTATATGTATTATCTGAATATAGAAAAGAGATAAATTATTCACTAAAGGGAGGAAACAAGCATGGACTTTCGTTTTACAGAAGAGCAGCAGAGAGTAATCGACCTTTGCAAGGAACTGGCTAAGGATTTTCGCACTAGAGCCCCTGAGCATGACCTCAACCGTACGGCACCAGAGGAAAATTATGCAATCTTAAGGGAAAGCGGTTTGTTTGGGATTGCCATTCCTAAGGAGTACGGAGGTATAGGTATTGGATTTCTTGGTTATTCTGCTGCCATTGCGGAATTAGCTAAAGGCTGTGCAGCTACAGCGAATTCCTTTAACATGCATGCAAACGCGACAGGAGCAATCCTGCAGCATCCTGATATTCCTGAGAACGTTAAACAACTCGTTGTAGACTTAGCTATTAAAGAAGGAAAGCTCATGTGTACCTCTGTATCAGAGCCTACATCATCAAGCCTACTAGCCACTTCGTATACTCCATCTTTAAAGGCAGAGAAAGTTGAAGGCGGTTACAAATTATACGGAAAAAAAGCATTCTGCTCTATGGTTGAATCTAGTGATTATGTCTATCTATACGGTCATCCCAAGGGGGATCCGAATCCTCAATCCAGCATTGGCTTCCTCGTTCCTATTGATAAGGGAAGAATGGAAGGTGTTACCATTTATGATACATGGAACACGCTTGGAATGAGAGCAACTCGTAGTAATACGGTGGAATATGACGGCGTCTTTGTTCCAAATGAATTGGTTTTACATCAAACTGATCAATTCCTAAACGATTTCATCATACGTGGAGCGAATTGGGCCTTCGCTGGTTTCGCTGCTGTTTATCTTGGAGTCGGATTAGGCATTTTAGAATATTCAAGTGAACTGCTTACAGCTAAGAATCCGAAGGGCTTCTCTCAGCCACAAGCCTTCCATCCAGACAGCCGCCGCAGGATAGGAGAAATGGCAGCCGAGCTTCATGCCGCTTACTGGTCCATGATGTATGCCGCGTGGTATTCCGATACATACGGACCAAGTGTCGAGACTTTCCACAATTTCTTAAAAGCTAAGCATATGATTGCAGCTGCTACATCGAACGCTGCACGATCTGCTACCATTGCAAATGGAGCACATGGATTGTTTAAAGAGTTCCATCTTGAGCGCATGGTTCGTGATGCGTCTACTGCTCCGATTATGCCACCTAATATTGATGCTTGCGCGGATCAAATTGGCCTATTGACCATGGGTCTGAATCCTTCAGAGGCTTGCCCGCCGATGAAAGTAGAGGAACCCTTATTCGTACCAACAGTAAAAGAAGAGGTGAATAGCTAATGGGAGGACGTCTACAAGGGAAGGTAGCTATTATTACAGGAGCTGGAAGCGGAATTGGACGAGCCACTGCACTCAGGTTTGCCGAGGAAGGAGCAATGCTTGTCTTGAATGACATACAAGAGCAAGGCTTGCAAGCAGTCATTGCGGCAACCGATTTCCCGGATCGTCACACCTATGTCACCGGGGACATCTCTTTAGAGGATACAGCGATTCGCTTAGCCCAAACGGCAGTGCAGAAGTATGACCGAATCGATGTATTAGTTAACAATGCGGGGATTCATTATATCGAGGATATTACGGAGATTTCCGCAGAAGAGTTTGACCGCTGCATCGGTATTAATCTAAAGAGCATGTTCCTCTGCTGCAAGGCGGTTATTCCTCAAATGCAGAGACAACAAAAAGGATCTATCATTAATCTAGGCTCCATCTCTTCCTTTATTGGTCAAGAAATGATGGGTAAGAGTACGGTGCTTTATAACATCACAAAGGCTGGAGCTTTGCAGCTGACGAAGTCCTTAGCTACTCGTTATGCGTCGGATGGGATTCGCGTGAATGCTATATGTCCCGGAGGTACCCGTACGAATCAGATTACAGAAGAGCATACAAAGAATGCGGTCACCATGGATGAATTCTGGAAATTCGCCGGAGATGCCCATCCAGTGGGTCGACACGGTGACCCTTCTGAAATAGCGAATGGTATTCTATTTTTAGCTTCTGATGAGTCATCTTTTATGACCGGTGCACCTTTGATTATGGATGGCGGGTATCTAGCCCGTTAAATGAACTAGCAACATAGAGAATATCCGGTTTAGAAAGGAAACGGGTATTCTCTTTTTCTTTTCTAAGGTTCTGTAAGACGAAATCATGAGGGGGAAATGAAAGTGAGTGAAAAGGATCTAAATACGGTTATTGAGGATCATGCGCTTGAGCAAGTTCCCGAGTCCGAGCGACAGGGTTGGCTTCAGTTATCATGGGGGACGGCAGGAATTGTTACAACGCTGATCCAATTGTTCTTTGGGGCCTTGGTTACTTTTGTTGCAGGGATTAAGCTGGGGATCATCGCGGGGATATTTGTTACGATTGTAGGGGGACTCTTAGGGTGGGGAGTCGGTCACATTGCTTATCGCTCTGGATTATCAAGCACCGTATTAGCCCGATATTATGGGTTTGGGACGAAAGGTTCTGTGGTAGCATCGGTGATCTTTGGATTTATGATTTTGGGATTCTTAGCTCTTGAAAATGCACTCTTATATAAAGGATTCTTATTTTATTTTAATCTTGATGACACCTTAGCTTCACGGATTATTATTTATGGGATCTTGACCGTGGTCTGGGTATTACTGACAACCTACGGTTTTAAAGTGGTAGCGCGTGTGTCTTCCATTACCCTTGTAGCTTTCCTTGCTGTATTGGTATATATGGTATTTGATGTTATCACCAGATCCGGACAATCCTGGGGAGATGTCATGAGTTTTGGGGCGCAATTTCCTCCAGAGGTGTTAGCGGCGATGGGGGCAGATACCGATACAGGTAAGCTCATTTTTGGAATCAATGTGTTGATTGGATCGGCAGGCGCGCTGGCTCTAGTCGATGCGGACTTTGGAAGGTATTCCCGAAGCTCAAAGGATATAGGGATCGCTGCATTTGTTGGAAACTTTTTCATGGATGTTGTCATGTTTTGTATCGGCGGAATTGTGATGTATGCGGGTATGGGCAAACTTATCGATTACTATATGACCGTGAAGGGAATGGATCAGGCTGCGGCAGCAGAGATCGCTCTACAAAGCCCTGATAGTATAGCTGCGGCCTTTATTATCTTCGGGGGAGTTATAGGGACAATCCTGATGGTCCTTGCTCAGTCTAAGGCGCAAGTTCTTAACACCTACAGTGGTTCCTTAGCTCTATCCAACTTGTTTGATGTCTTGTTTCATTGGCGCCCTGGTCGCTTCTTGTTTGTTGTATTGGCAAATATTATCGGACTTATTATGCTCTATGGTAGTATACTAGAATTGGTTAATGCGTGGATCACTGTTCTAGGGGTATTAACGACATGTTTTGCAGGAATCATCATGGCAGATTACTTTATTGTTAGACGAAAGCTTGGACACGAGAATATTAAGGAATTCGGTGCAGACCAAGTGAACTGGGCTGGTGTGTTATCAACTGTAGTTGGCTTCGTATTGGCTCACTATGTCCTTAATCAGATTGTTCCGATTGAGTTCTTTACGTCTCTAATCGTTTCGTTTGCCGTATATCCAATTCTTCGCTTATATGTATTTAAACCAAAGTACACAAAAACGGAAGATCGAGATTGGGGAGCAGCTGTTTAGGAAGGGTTCTGTGATAAGGCCCTGAAATTTTGACTGGAGATAAATGAGGGTCTCAATCGTGTAGATTGAGACCCTCATTTTCGGTTATGAAACAGAAATATATTGTTTAAGCGCTTCAGGTTTACGGATTAATAATTTTCGATTTTGTATATCGATCCATTCTTCTTCCTTCCACTTTTTCATAATCTTATAGATGGTGATTCTAGTTAATCCTGTAAAGTCGGCTAATTCTTGTTGAGAAATATCAATCTCCATCTTCTTACAGGATTCTGCTAGTTTAAGTAGGGAGTAGGCGACTTGGTACTCAGAAGTAAGCGGTTTCAAATTTATCTCATTGATGAGCATTCGAACCTTGAGAATAACGAGATTGGCAAAGAAGATAACGAGCTCAGGATGCTCCTTCACGAGCGTACGATATGTGTCTCTCGAAAAATAGTAGACAACGGTATCTTCAATAGCAATCGCTGATGAAAAGTAGGGTTTATCATCAAGGACCTGTTCGCCAATCAATGTACCGGGTCCTGCAATATCTAAAATTCGACCTCCGCCAGAAGATAAGGAGACAATCTTTACTGCACCTTTGTCGATGTAGTAGAACCCTTCTCCAACATCTCCTTGGTTGTAGATCGTGGTCTTCTTCTTCAAGAAACGGCGACTAGCGTACTTAAGCAGTATATCCCATGATGGACCCATAGGACGTACCTTCCCCATAATGGCTGACATAAACCATCCTCCCCCGATAGATGTGTTTGATGTGCTCGCAGAATCTTCTATTCGCCTATTATAGTTCCTTTAGGAATGAAATACAACAATGTAGTTTAAAGATTTAAAATATTTTATATAGACGGTAATTTGGTGTTATCGGGAGTCTCTAAGTTGAGGATATACTTGATTTTTTTAATGTCCTTAAGAAGGATGGTCTGGTTAGAAATCTCGATCATGTCGTCTTTCAACCATTGTTGTAGAATCTTGTATACGGTAATCCGTGAAGTTCCAATGTAGCGGGCTAAAGCTGTTTGGTTGATCGGGAGATCGGTCCTATTTAGCTTCTGATGTAGCTTGAACAAAAAGTGAGCCATCTGGTATTCGGGCGGACTGTTCAGGAGAGTAACCGTCTCAGCAAGAAGCCTGACCTTATAGATGAGGGAGTTCATAAAGATCTCACCAGCCTCAGGATGTTCCTTACATAGACGATGGAATGCTTCGAATGAAAAATAATAGAGTAGAGAATCGACATCCAAAACAACTGTAGAGAAGTAGGGAACTTCTTGAATCCCTTGTTCACCAAGCAAAAAACCAGAAGGAATGTAATCGACAATCCGTTCGGTTCCCTTTGATGACAGGATCTTCACGTTAACCATCCCATCGTAGAGATAATAAAATCCACGTCCCGTCTCTCCTTGTCTGAATAAAATATTATTCTTCTTAAGGCGTCGTTCCTCACCAAACCTTATGTAAGGCTCCCATTGAAATTGTAAGGAGTTCATGGAATCCCCCTCTCAAAATTGTTGGAAAATGTTAATTCATTAATAGTAGCACAAACCTCGAACATGATAAGATTATTGAAAAATATGAAAATTTAACTTATGCAAGCGATTACAATATTAATTATAGGGATTCAAAGTAAATAATCAAGGGTTCATCTTATTTTTTAGGGTAGAGGGGGAGTTTGAGTTGACTATGTATGATGCAATTATAATCGGCTCAGGACACAATGGACTCATTGCAGGAGCTTATTTAGCCAAATCGGGGTGGAAGGTGGCCGTCGTTGAGCGTAACAGCGAAATAGGAGGGGCCTGCCAAACGAGAGAATTGACGATTCCTGGGTTTAAGCATGACCCTTTCGCTGCATCCCATGTTTTATTTTATGGATCTCCCATCTATGCGGAGTTTGGGAAGGAACTTGAGACCTATGGACTAAAGTATAAAACGGCTACCCACTCATTTGCTAGTTTATTCCCTGGTGGCGAAAGTATCTCTGCGTATTCTGATGTCGAACGCACCATTCGTGAGTTAAGTCAAAAATCAAAAGCAGATGCCGAAACCTGGTTGGAACTGATTAACTTTTTCGGTGAAGCTGCAGATGGTTTTGGTTCCCTGCTCTATAACGAGATTCCTTCTTGGGGGACGGCCAAAAGCATTTACGCTCTTTATAGGAAACTGGGGAAAGAACGCTTTATGGATTTCGGCCAGACTTTAGCTAAGACACCGAAGCAAATGGCTATGTCCCACTTTGAGCACCAGCAAGTTCAGTCTTGGTTTACGGCATGGGCGTACCACCCAGATTTTGATCCAAACACGGCCTTTGGTGCTATGTTTGCCTATTCGACTATGGCTGCCTTGCAAGTTATGGGTAATCCTGTTGCCGAAGGTGGAAGCGGGAAGATGCCGGAAGCCTTCGGTAAAATGATTGAAGCCTACGGAGGAAAGATTTATCGGAATACTCCTGTGACCAAGATTCATATTCGTAATAACCGAGCGGTAGCAATCGAAGCTAACGGTGATGTTATGGAGGCTCGCAAGGCCATCATTGCAGGTCTGGAGCCCAAGCAACTCTACTTGAATTTAATCGGAGAATCTCACCTTCCTACCGGCTTTGTGAAAAAGGTCAAACGTTATCGTTATGGTCATGCCCAGATGAAATTGGACATTGCGTTAGATGGCGATCCAGGTTGGGAAGCGGGAAGTGAATTAGGCAATGCTTGTTATGTACACCTAGCTCCATTTGTAGAAGACATTGAAAAGACGGCGTATTCCACGAACATTGGCATGTTGCCGGAGAGTCCACTAGTTGTCGTCGGACAACAAAGTGCGGTCGATCCTACACGGGCTCCAGAAGGTAAACACACCTTATGGGTTCAAGTGCGGACTGTTCCTTATGAGATCAAGGGGGATATGGCTGGAGAGATTAAAGGGACGGACTGGGATGAGATTAAGGAGCAATACACAGAAAGAATCATTAAGAAAATCGCCAGCTATGCTCCAGGAATCGAGTCAAAGATCTTAGGGGTACATACGATGACTCCGAAGGATTTAGAGAGAGAGAATCCCAATTTGCGGGAGGGGTGCATTGGAGGAAGTCATCATTTTGATCAGAACTTTATGTTCCGTCCATTCCCAGGATATTCAAGGTTCAACACACCTTTTAACAATCTCTACATGATTGGAGCTGCAACATGGCCGGGTTCGGCGTTGCATGGGGGATCTGGCTATATGATTGCGAAGAAGCTTCTTAAGAAATAGAGTATAAACAATATTTTCTGAATAAATGTTAAATCATTAATATTTTAAATATATATAAACGTTATAAACTTTAGGAAAGAGGGGTGATGTTATGAAGGAAATACGCTTTCACGGTCGAGGAGGACAGGGAGCGGTCATGGCATCAGAGTTACTTGTACACGCTCTGGTTCGTGAGGGTAACTTTGGTCAATCCATACCTGCTTATGGCTTTGAACGACGAGGGGCCCCGTTGCAGGCGTTTGTTAAGCTGGATAGTAAACCTATACGGGAGCGAGTTCAGGTTTATGAACCGGACGGCATCATCGTCCTTGATGAATCGCTTCTTGCCCAAATTCCTGTCTATGAGGGAATCCGGGATAATAGTTTTGCCATACTGAACTCACGCAAGCCAAGAGGGTTTGAAGGTGCACCCGCGGGGCTCAAGATGATTGCCACAGTCGATGCGAATCGTATCGCTTTAGATATCTTTAATGCCCCGATTACGAACACCATTGTACTTGGTGCTTTCTCTGCCGCAACAGGACTTGTAAGCTTAGAATCTCTGAAAGAAGCGATATTAGGGGCGTTCCCCAAGAAGATCATTGACAAGAACATTCAAGCTGTGGCGAGAGGTTATGAGGAAGTGGTTGTAGCCGAGCGAGAAGAAGTCCTAAGGAAAGTGAAGTGAGAAAAAATTGAAGCTTACTGTGAAACCGGAAGTTCAGTATAAGGAAACGGGAGAGGAAATTGCGTCTGTTGGTCGTGGGCTTTATGTGGTGAATACGGGGCTTTGGCGCTATCAGCGTCCGGTGACAGACCCGGATGAGTGCAAACGATGCTCTGCCTGTTACATGTATTGCCCGGTAGGTTGTAAGATTGAACTCTCCACCCACTATGATACAGATCTGGACTGGTGTAAGGGCTGCGGTATATGTGCTGAGGTTTGTCCTGCCAATGCCATTACCATGTATGAGGAAAGGGGAGACGAGTAAGATGGGGAAAATTGATGTCTTAAACGGGAATAAGGCAGCAGCCTATGGAGCAAAACTCGCTCGAGTAGAACTGCTTGCAGCCTACCCCATTACTCCACAAACCCCTCTAGTAGAATATCTAGCAACCTATGTGGCTGACGGGGAGATTGATGCTGATCTAGTAGAAGTGGAAAGCGAGCACAGCGCTCTCAGTGTACTCCAAGGGGGAGTGTTAGCGGGAGCAAGAACCTTTACCGGAACGAGTTCACAGGGATTAGCCTTGATGTATGAACCTTATATTCGCACAAGTACCATGAGAATGCCAATTGTAATGGCCTTAGTCACCAGAGAAGTGATTTCCCCACAAACCGTATGGGGTGGGCAACAGGATGCTGTTACGGTTCGCGAGGCCGGATGGATTCAGATCTGGTGTGAAACGGTTCAGGAGATTCTAGACACTGTCGTTCAAGCTTATAAAATTGCGGAAAACAAGGAAGTATTGATTCCAGTCAATGTATGTTATGACGGATTTTCCTTGTCGCATATGGCTGAAAGAGTAGAGCTTCCGGACCAAGAATTGGTGGATCAATTTCTTCCAGCGTCGGATATTTCCCACTTAAAGCTTGATCCAGCAAAGCCTATGTCGGTAGATCCCCTGACAGCAGGACCTATGTTAACGGAATTCCGGCATAAGCAAGTAACCGCAATGAAACGAGCTGAGGAAGTAATAGAAGAGGTAAGACAGGAATGGGCAGAAAAGTTTGGGCGTGACCACGGGGGGATGATCGATACTTATCGCATGGAAGATGCAGAGATAGCGATTGTTTGCTTAGGAAGTCCCGCTGGAACGGCGAGAGTCGTCATCGATCAAATGAGAGAGCAGGGAATTAAAGTGGGAATGCTTCGTATCCGAGTTCTTCGCCCTTTCCCTGTTGAAGCCGTAAAGCAGATCTTATCTAAGGTGAAAGCCATCGGGGTCATCGATCGAAATGTTTCTTTTGCAGCTGGATTTGGTATCAGCTACTTAGAAGTTAAACAGGCTTTCGGAGGAGAGAAAATGCCTCCTATGCTGGACTTTATCGGTGGATTAGGTGGTTCTGACGTGACGCTGGCCAATATTGGAGATGCGGTCCTATTAACTCAATACGTAGCTAACGGTGGTAAATGGAAGGACGTTACGTGGTTTGGACTAGACCCTATTGATTTTGAACAACTTGACCAGAGTAAACTGCGAAAAATGATGGGTGATGATCAGGACGATGAGTTGCTGAGAGGGGTGATTAGCTGATGGGAGTAAAAGATGGGGAAAGAGATAACGTCAACTTTTCAACCATTCCGAAAGGAGCGAAGCCAACCCTTGTAAAGGATGATTCGTTTTTTACGAAGAAGCGCTTTGGTTTTATATTTAATGAAGAAAAACAAATAAAAGAAGCGTACAAGGAAATTACCAAGGTCGAGGATATGCTTTCTCCCGGGAACTCCGCTTGTCTTGGATGTCATGCTGAACTCGCGCTTCGAACCACGCTTCGTATCCTAGGACCGAACACCATTCTTGCGATTCCTCCAGGATGTATGGGTGGAATTGGAGTGGTAGGGTTCCAGGGGGGGGCGGGTACGAAGATTCCGGTATTCTTCCCCTTGTTAGATAATACGGCCGCCATGTTAGCAGGAATTAAGCGAGCTTACCGCAGGCAGGGGCGGGATGATATTAATGTCGTAGCTTTCGCAGGGGATGGAGGAACCGCTGACGCAGGCTTCCAATCCTTATCTGGCGCTGCAGAGCGTGGAGAGAATATTATCTATATCTGTTATGACAATGAAGCTTATATGAACACAGGGGTACAGCGGAGTGGAACGACTCCGAAGTGGTCATGGACCCAAACCACTCCGATTGGAGATGGCAGCCGAGGAAAGTCACAGAAGGGAAAAGATATGCCCATGATTATGGCCCAGCATGGGATCCCTTATGTGGCGACAGCGAATCCATCCTTTCTACCCGACTATATTGAAAAACTGAAGAAAGCAATGCAAGTGAAGAATGGGATGTCCTACATTCATCTTTACTCCGGGTGCCCAACAGGGTGGAAGTTTCCTACGGAGAAAACGATCGAAGTGGGGAAGATCGCTGTTGAAACGAACCTTTACCCTTTATGGGAGTGTGAAAATGGGAAGTTCAAGCTTACGCACAAAGTGTGGAAAAGACGCCCTATCAGTGATTACACCCAATCGATGCAAAAGTATGCCCATCTTAGTCCAGAAGAGATCTCTGAGTTGCAAGGCATTGTAGACAGCAATTATAAAAGGTTGGAAAAGCTATGCAAACTGTAACGAAGAACGGAACGCCTTATCTCGTTGAAATAGAAGCAACCTCTCATGCTTGGAGGAAGCCGTTTGTCGCCTTGTTTGAAATGTTGTTTCGGGCGGGTGATGCCGTTCGATTAGGGAAGACCACGCTGTTCGTAAAAAATCAGAAGGGCCAAGTGGTTCATGAGGAGTATTATGGGAAGTCGCGAAAGGCAGCATGGCATAGACGCCTTGAGATAGAGCAAGTCATGAAGACGATGGACGAAGCACAATTTCTTGAATGGTTAAAGGGGAGGAATAAGGGATGAGTTCAAATCAAGCAATTAACAATCTTATGGCGGGAATTATTAACGGGGAGGTCGAAGTAGTAGATCTTGCCCAACCATTAAACGAAAGTACACCTGTGATTCAACTTCCAGAACCATTTAAGAATACAGGAGGATTCAGATACATTCAATTGTCCCAATATGACGATGCGGGCCCTGCCTGGTATTGGAATGATTTTGTTGCCGGCGAGCACTGTGGTACTCACTTTGATGCTCCTAACCATTGGATCTCTGGTAAAGAAGGTGATAGCGTCGATTCTATGCCTGCAAAGAACATGATTGGAGAAGCTTGTGTGATCGACATCAGTCAGCAAAGTGCCGAGAATCCTGATTATTGTCTGACTGTTGCGGATATTGTGGCGTATGAAGATAAGTACGGACGTATTCCAGATCATTCCTGGGTTATCCTCTACACAGGCTGGGGGAAGTATGGTCAGGATCCAGAAAAGTTCTTTAATATAGGTGAGGATGGTATGCCCCATACTCCTGGGACAACAGTTGAAGCTTCTATTTTCTTAGCTCAAGAAAGAAATATCCTTGGTTTTGGTGTGGAGACAGTGGGAACCGATGCCGGGATTGCTGCTACTTTTGACCCACCTTTCCCCAATCATTTTTATATGCATCAAGCGAACCGATATGGTTTGGCTCAATTGGCTAATGTCGATCAATTGCCGCCACGTGGCTCTGTCATTATCGCTACACCATTAAAAATTACAAACGGTAGTGGAAGTCCGATTCGTCCTATAGCCCTTGTACCTAAAAAATAAAAGATAGATAGGGAGGAGTTTGAAAGCGGATGGTAGAGAACACGGTGAACCTAAATGTTTATTGGGGAGATACCGATATGGCTGGGATCATATACTACCCCAATTACTTTAAATGGTTTGATATCGGTTGGTTTCATTTGTTTAAAAAGCTTGGGATAGCACCTAAAGAGTTAATGGAGGAGCAAAAGATTGCCTTCCCCATCATTGATGTTGGGTGTACGTTCCGAAAACCCCTCTATTATAATGATGAGATTCGTGTCGTAACAAGGGTGGCCGAAGTGAATGAAAAAACATTCAAGTTAGTTCATGAGGTCTATCGAGGAGAAGAATTAACAGGCAAGGGACATGAGCTGCGTGGATGGGTAAAATTTGATGAGGGTATACTCAAGGCGTATCCGATACCAGATGAAGTGAGAAGAAAATTAACGCAGGAAAGCGTAGAGGTTAAATAGAGCTAGAGGTTCTCTGATGAAGTAACAGGTTCCGTTTAGAAGTGCGAAATAACATCATAAAAAACTACAAAAGAAGGGCTTCTCTCAACTGTTATGTTGGAAGAAGCCCTTTTTTAATTTTGTTTTGTGTTATTGAACTCGAATCGATGGAGGAATAGATTGCATTCGGACAAGCGTAAGCTTTTATCGCTTTGCTCTGTCCGAATGAGGCTTGTATTCTGACAGGTGAGAGCTATTTTCTGCTTGAGCTGTCCGAATGAGGCTCGTATTCTGACAGGCGAGAGCTATTTTCTGCTTGAGCTGTCCGAATGAGGCTCTTATTCTGACAGGCGAGAGCTATTTTCTGCTTGAGTTGTCCGAATGAGGCTCTTATTCTGACAGGCGAGAGCTATTTTCTGCTTGGGCTGTCCGAATGAGGCTCGTATTCTGACAGGCGAGAGCTATTTTCTGCTTGAACTGTTCGAATGAGGCTCGCTTTAAGACTAACTTTAAGCAATCCAGTTCGTTAGTAAAAAAAACAACTTATATTCACACTTCATTTTATATGGAATTAAACCATGTAAAACAACAGAAAGAAACGCCTGAATCGCTATGCGAATCGACGCTCGAAATGACTTGTGAATTTACTCAAAGCGGGAGATATTGAATAAAGCTCAGCACTGTTCCAGACCGCAAAACCGATGTGAAGGATGCGGAACAGATTGCCAAACTGCTCCGTCAAGGATTACTCAAAGCAAGCTTTATTCCCTGTCCAAATCAACGGGGTTTAAGAGAGTTGGTTCGCTATCAGTCGAAGCATTATTGAAGGACGTGCTCGGTAGCATAGTCAAATCCAAAAAGTATTAGAAGGAGCCAACATCAAGCTAGGCTCTGTTGGTCCTGATTTATGGGCTTTTTATCTACCAATATGCTTCATGCAATCTCCGAAGGCAAGGAAGATCCTGAAATTTAAGCAAACTTTGCTCAAATTTTGTTTTTAGTAAACATATCCTATTTTTTCTGTAAATATAAATTTTATAGAGTATTTTTAGTTTTGTAAAATCCTTTACATTTATTTTTCTTCTTCTCTTTTATAATCAAGGAAAGAGCGAGGATGATTCACATGTTGCAATAGTTTGGACAGATCTTGAATCGTATATTCCTTACCTGACTTAGATATGACCCCTAGTTCGAGCAGGCTTCTGATATGATTGGCGATGGTGACTCTGGTCGCCCCAACTAAGTTGGCCATCTCCTGGTGGGTGAACGGGATGGTGATGTGAATTCGGTTTGCGTCTAACTTATCCCCATAGGTAAGCCCAAGTTGCAGGAACATATCAGTAGTACGCTGGAAAGACGAGCGAAAGGCGAGTTGTGTGGTATGAAAAGATAGCAGTCTAATCTTCACGCTCATCATCTCCCAGACTTGGAGACAGTATGTAGGATCATGCAAGACTTCTTTCATGAAGGTTGCTGCAGTAAGTTTAATGAGTTGAGAGGGGCTTGCTGTAACGGCATTCGTTGAATAGGTTTTCTCCTGAAAGAGGCTGCATTCGCCTAACAGTCCGTTCCTCCCCATGATAGCAATGGCTTTTTCATCACCTAGCTCAGAAACAGAGAAGAGTCGAATTCGACCAGCCTTAACAATGTAAACGCTTTCGGATGGCTGGTGGCTATGAAAGATCACCTCACCTTTCTTCAACTCGATCAGTTGACCTTCTTTTTCTAACGTTGTCCATTGAAAGGGAAGCTCATCTAGCCAGGGGGATAAGGAATCATACTCAGTGATCAGGGTTTTGGTTTTCATTTTTGCCTCCTTTTGTATGAAATAAAAAATTACGTTAATGAGGAGTGATGCAGATGTCATCGATCGAACTGTCTGATTATCGGGCAGAATTTCCTATTCTTGAACATCAGGTTCAGCTCTCAAGTTGTTCCCAGAGTGCACTAAGTATGAGGGTGAAGAAGGCGATCAACCAATATATGGACTCCTGGGAGAAGGAGGGCATGGATTGGATGGGATGGATGGAAGCCGTCGAGGCTTCTAGGGTATCTTTCGCTCGTTTAATTAATGCGGAAGTAGAAGAAGTGGCCGTGGTTCCTTCTGTCTCCCATGCGGTATCCGCTATTGCAACAAGCCTCGAGATTAAGGGGGATAAGAACCAAGTCCTCGTTACAGATATGGATTTTCCCACGATTGGCCACGTGTGGCTCGCGCAAAAGGATATGACTGTAAATTTTATTTCGTCAGAGCAAGGTCAAATTCCTCTCGAAGCCTATCAAAAAAATATAGAGGATCATACTCTTATCACCTCTATTTCTCATGTGTCCTATTACAACGGATTTCAGCAGGATATCGAGCAAATCGCTAGAATCGCTCACGCGAAAGGATCCTATTTGTTCGTGGATGCTTATCAGTCCGCTGGCAACGTAAAGATTGACGTAAAACAGATGGGGGTTGATTTTCTAGCAACGGGGCTACAGAAATACTTATTGGGAATACCCGGTATTGCTTTTCTTTATGTCAACAAAGAGGTGGCGAAGAAACTTCAGCCACGAGTAACAGGTTGGTTTGGTCAAGAGAATCCATTTGCCTTTGATGTTGAGCGACTGGAGTTTGCGGAAGGGGCACGAAAGTTTGATGCAGGGACCCCACCGATGATCAACGGATTTGCAGCACAAGCAGCTCTCGATTTCCTTCTCGAAGTGGGGATGGATAGGATTGAACCTCATTTAAAGAAACTATCACGATTTGCTCTTCAATATGCTGCTGAGCGAGGGTTGGCCGTGAGAAGCCCACTTGATGTTCAGATTAAAGGCTCTAATACAGCTATATTTGTACCGAATGCCAGCGAAGTGGAACAAAGAATGAAACAAAGAGGAATTATTGTCGCTTCCCGTTTAAATGTCATTCGAATTGCTCCGCATTTCTATAATACCGAAGGAGATGTTAAGAAGGCTATCGATGTTCTCTGTGAGGAAATAAAGGTTTAGTAGAGATGGACGATGAAAGGGGGGATGTACTAGGGTTCGATACTAAAGGATAGGGCTTGACAAATACTTCATTTACAAAAGGAGGCGCGTATGAAAAATTCAAACAAACAGATCCTCGAGTTTTATGGCGGTGTTCCTGTACTTCTTATTCCTTTTTGTGCCATGTTTATCGGAATCTTATGGTTAGGTGTGAATGGCGCGGCTCTCCCAGAAGCGTTTTGGCCTATGGCGTTGTTAGGCATTTTTCTTGGAATGCTCCTTGCCAAAAATAAAAAGACCTATGTCGATGCGCTAGTCGAAGGTATTAGCTCGAATATGCTAGCCATCATGATGCTTGCCTGGTTCTTAGCCGGTATTATGGCCAAGTTGCTTGGTGTTACTGGGATTATCCAAGGACTTGCTTGGGTGTTTCTTGAAGTAGGTGCAAGTGCTGCCTGGTTCCCTTTAATTACGTTCTTGGTGGCAGCGATTCTTTCTATGTCTACAGGAACGGCCGTAGGGACACTAATTGCGACAAGCCCTATTATGTTTCCTGTCGGTTATGCTTTAGGAGCTGACCCGGTACTACTTATTGGAGCGATCATTGGGGGTTCGTTTGTTGGTGATAATTTAGCTCCTATCTCCGATACTACCATTGTATCCGCTTACTCCCAAGGGACGACAGTGGATAAGGTGGTCAGATCAAGAGTGAAGTATGCGGCCGTCGCGGGAGGAATCACGCTACTGCTCTATGTTATTTTTGCTTTCGGAGAATCTGGAAGCGTAGCGACAGCAGCTGACATGGAATTACAACCAAACGGTCTTGTTATGTTACTCGTCCCTATTCTTCTCATCTTTTTAATGGTTAGAGGTCATCATTTTGTGACCGGTTTATTATATAGTACAGCTTTTGGTTTCCTTATTGGACTAGTAACGGGATTGCTGAAATGGTCAGATATTCTCTATGTGAATGTAGCTGAGTTTTCTGCGACGGGTATTATTATTAATGGGGTTAATGGTATGGTTGGAGTTGTTGTGTTTACCGTCTTCCTAATGGGAATGATTGGTACCTTGCAAAGAGGCGGGTTTATTGAATGGCTAATGGAGAAATCAGAAAAGTTTGCCACTACTCCGAAGAGAGCCGAAGTAGCTATCGTATTCGTTTCTTTAGTGGTTAATGCTCTTACCACAGCTGGAACACCAACGATGGTTATGCTTGGACCCTGGGTGAGGCGATTAGGACATAAGTTTAAAATTACACCATGGCGTCGAGGTAATCTGCTAGATGCTTGCTCCACATCTATCATTGGCTTCTTGCCATATAGTGTGGCTGTATTAATTCCGTTTGCCTTTGTAGGTGATCTGGTAAAAGACGCAAATGCAATAGGATTTAACCCCGTCGGAGTGATGCCGTTTGTGTTTTATTGTTGGGCCTTAATGATTGTGACGATCTTCGCTGCCTTCAGCGGTTGGGGAAGAGATTTTATTGACAGCGAGACTTATCATGAAGAAGCGAAGGAATTGCAAGGTGTTCAGGCGATTCCGGGCCAGACGATCGAGGCTTAAGTGCGAATTCGTTATATGGACTATGCATGTATGGGGCGTCCGGCCCCGTCCACGCTGTCAGCCGTAGCCGAGGCCATAAGGAAGATGAGCCAGTGGGAACTGCCTGGAACCGCACAAACGCTTAAGCTGTTTGAAGAGGTGGAACAAGCAAGAATTCAAGCTGCCGAGATGCTAGGTGTGAAAAGTAAACATATTGCTCTTGTAAATAATACGACACATGGTCTCGGTACATTAGCATCTGGTCTACAACTGGAGAAACATCATAATGTTGTCATTCCAGACACTGAGTTTATGAGTTCTACCTTAGTTTGGCAACAGGCGCAGAAAATAAGAGGATTTGACATCCGGAAAGTGGTTACATCCAACGGGCAAGTAGGGGTAAAAGATTTTGAGTCTGTCATGGATCGGAACACCAAGGTGCTCGTGGTCAGTGCGGTACAGGAAGTCAGTGGTTATCGCACGGACTTACAGGGACTCTATGAATTGGCAGAATCTAATCAGGCCTTTCTGATGGTGGATGGGATTCAGGAACTAGGGGTGCTTCCAAGAAACTTAATAGATACTCCCGTACATGCGTATTGTGCGGGAGGACATAAATGGCTAGGGAATCCATTCGGATTAGGCATCATGTATGTACATCCTGCACTAGCGGAGAATTGTCATCCCTCTTTTGACGGCTATCTGAACGTGCATGAGCCTAAGGAAGGCTGGGATAGTTATCTGCAAAGTCGCACCAGGACGGCATTCGATAGCTTTATCCCTTTAGAAGAGGCGAGAAAGTATGAGCCCAGTGGGACCCCAAACTGGATGGGAGCGGTTGGATTAAGGGCCGCGGTCCAGGAGATCCAAGAGAAGGGGATGGATCTCATTGCAAAGAGCACCCTTCAATTAACGGAACGGTTAAAGAGTCATCTGAAGACTCTTGGCCTTCAACAGTATATTCTAGGGGGAAGTGAAAGTATCCATTGTTCTGGGATTGTGACCTTCTCCCTTCCAGGAGGTCTAGAGCAAGAACGGCGTCTACTAGGTAAGCTTGAAGCGGAAGGAATTTATGTTTCCTTGCGTTCGATCGGTGGTATCGGGGGGATTCGGGTTTCACCCTACTATTGTAATACCATGGAGGATGTGGATAAACTCGCGGAGATGGTTGAGGGAGAAGTGAAAAAATAACCGGAAGGTGTCTCAGACTTGTTCTGAGGCACTTTCTTTATGCCTAGCGCATTCCCAGCATCACCAAGTTGATTCCAAAACCCCTTTTCTAATAAGATAGAAGAAGGCTATGATCTCCCACAAGCCCAAAATCGGAAAAGGAAGGCACATACGAATGAAATCTTCTGAACTGGATGTAAACGTCATACAGGTAAACTACGAGAATGAGAATACGTTGTTTTCTTCCGTGCTATGTCAACCAGAAGCGATGGGCAAGCTTCCGGCGATCGTCACGATTCATGGAATCTTTGGGTTGCAGGAAATGGACATCAACTTTGCCCGTCGACTAGCTTCACTAGGTTATGTCGTATTAGCTCATGGATGGCAATCAAAAGAAAAGGATCCGTCCGATCAAGATATTGTAGAGGGAATTCGGCAAGCTATTGAGTTCTTCAAGGAAAATGAGAGAGTAGATTACAATAGACTAGGTCTCATTGGGATATGCCGCGGTGGAAGCATTGCAATGCTATCTGGAGCAAATATAGAGGAACTTAAAGTCTCAGTATCATTTTACGGACAAGCTTATTACCCTGTTCTGGATCATAAAAAACCAGTCTCTCCTATCGATCTAGCGGATAAAGTTAAGATACCCATGCTTTTTGTTCATGGTGAACAGGATTCAATCTTTGATGCTCAAGAGTCCGTGGACATGTGTCGTGCTCTTCAAGTAAGAGGTCAGATCGCTGAATATAAATTATATCCTGAACCAGGACACGGTTTTTTTCTGAAGGGACATCGTAACTATCATGAACAAGCTTCAGAAGATGCCTGGATCATTTTATCCAAGTTTCTTCAAGGAAATCTCTAAGTGAAACGTTCAAAGATGGCAGGAAGTGTCCTTGGGATATTTACCCTTTATTCCTTACTCGTTTTTTATATTGGCTGGAATGGATGGGTCTGGCTCGAAACCGTGTTTCAATTCCAGTACCCAGGCCTTTATGCCTTAATCGTTGGATTTATAGCTTTTGCTTACTTTTTAAGTCGATTCGGCCATCGTTTCTCGATATTTAGAATGATAGGTTCCTATTGGATGGCCATCCTTCAATATGCCATTCTCCTGTTACCCATAGTCAATATTTTAGTCATCATGAGTACCTATGGATTTTCCATACCCCTAGAGACGAGTATCTTTTGGTCTGGCTACCTGACGATTTTTATTTTCTTTATGATTTTTGCCTATGGTACATTTAATGCACACAGCCCGGTCGTAAGAAGATATGATATTCATATCCCTAAGAAGGCGGGGCCGTTCAAGCAGCTTCGTATCGCGATGGCTTCCGATATGCACTTCGGCACTCTTTCTGGTAAGGCGCATTTGCGAAGATTGGTAAAGGGAGTAAATGAACTCAATCCTGACTTGATTCTATTGCCAGGTGACATTATTGATGATGACCCGGAACCTTTTATCCGTAAGAATATGGGAGAAGTAATGAAGCAACTGAAGGCCCCACTTGGTGTGTTTGGGGTGCTTGGCAACCACGAATATTATGGTGGGAAAATCCCGCGATTCATAGAGCAAATGGAAAAAATCAATATAAAGATTCTATTAGATGAAGCGATTGAAATAGAAGAAGGGTTTTATGTTATAGGAAGAAAAGATCGAACGGAAAAAAATCGACTAAAGTTAAATGATCTATTAACCGGACTTGATCCAGCCCGGCCCCTTCTTCTAATGGATCATCAGCCTTATGGATTGGATGAAGCACGAGCACATGGCATTGATCTGATGGTATCGGGACATACCCATCGGGGTCAGATGGCACCTAATCATCTCATCACGAAAAAAATGTATGAACTAGATTGGGGATACTTAAAGAAAGGTTTGTTGCATGTCATTGTATCCTCTGGTTTTGGCTTCTGGGGTCCTCCAATCAGAATTGGCAGTCGATCCGAGATTGTACAAATTGATATCCGTTTTGACTAAGGGAAATGCACGGGCTTTTTGCTCGTGCTTATTTCTTTTTGTCTTATTCCTTCTGATATATAATAGAGGAAGGGGAAATGGAGTAATATTCCAATGGGCATGATGTTAAATCAAGAGGGGAGATATACGATTCGTTTATGCCTTATCAGATGTGGGTTACTTTCTTTATTCTTATATTTACGACAGTCTTATTTGTATGGGGGCGGTGGAGGGCTGATCTCGTTGCTGTTGCTTCCTTGTTATGCTTGTTGTTAGCTGGGATTATTGATGTTAAGGAAGCGTTAGCAGGTTTTTCTGATTCGGTTGTGATTATGATCGCAGCGTTATTTATTGTAGGTGGGGGGATATTTCGGACGGGTCTAGCTAAGATGATGGGGAACTCACTTCTAAGGCTTGCCGGAAACAATGAAGCGCAGTTATTGACCGTTATTATGGTTACGGTGGCGATCTTTAGTGGCTTCATGAGCAATACAGGAACAGTAGCCGTCTTGCTTCCGGTGATTGTCAGTCTCTCTGTGAATTTAAATATCCATCCCTCACGTTTTCTTATTCCTTTGTCATTCGCTAGCAGCTTGGGAGGAGTTCTGACTCTTATTGGAACGCCACCGAATCTTGTGGTTAGCCAAGTGTTGGTAAAGTACGGGTTAGAACCCTTTTCGTTTTTTGATTTTACTCCCATGGGAATTGTAATCCTAGTCTGCGGGTTACTTTTCATGGTTTTTATCGGTCGTTCACTGTTGCCACAGACCACGATAGCAGACTACCAACAAAAGAGAACGGGTTTCCCTGACTCTCTCAATCTGGCTAACCTTTATCAGCTGTCGGATCAAGTTTATCCGATCCGTGTAGGTCGAGATTCTAACATCGTAGGAAAGAGACTGTTGGAGTTAAAGTTTCCTGCAACTTTTGGCATCTATGTTTTACATATCGAGCGAAAAGGTAAACACATCCTCGCTGGACCAGAAACTATGATTGCTGAGAACGACATTCTTTTTGTCCAAGGTGCACGGATCGACATGCAGAAGCTCATCAATCACTACGGACTTTTCTTATTATCGGACCGAATGTCAAAATCAGAAAAAGTATTTAATCGTAAGGGCATTGGCATCGTAGAGGTATTGTTGACGCCTCATTCCAGTCTATTGAATCAAACGATCCTTGATACGCGTTTTCGTGAACGCTTCAAAGTCCACGTCCTGGGATTAAATCGGCGAGGGGAAATGTTGTTAAAGGATTTTACGAAGGAAAAGCTCAAATTCGGGGATGCCCTGCTTGTGGAAGGAAGTTGGGAAGACATTGAACTGCTTGCTCAGGAAGCAAAAGACGTAGTGGTTGTAGGTCAGCCGAAGGAGGAAGCAAGTAAAGCGGCTACGAATGGAAAAGCACCGGTGGCAGCCTTGATTATGGTAGCCATGTTGGTAACGATGACGCTTGAGATTCTTCCAGCGGTAACGACGATTCTAGTTGCTGCTTTTCTCATGGTCTTAACTGGGTGTTTGCGCAATCTTGAGGAGGCATACAGCAGTATTAACTGGGAGAGTGTCGTCTTAATAGCAGCGATGCTGCCTATGGCAACAGCTTTAGAAAAAACAGGGGGAGTCACGTTCATTTCAGAACGACTTGTACAAAACCTGGGAGTTTACGGACCCATTGCAGTACTCGCTGGAATCTATTTCTTAACGAATATCTTCAGTCAGTTCATTAGTAATACAGCAACCGCTGTATTGTTTGCCCCGATTGCTATAACGGCAGCAACCAATATGGGAGTAAGTCCCTATCCTTTACTTATGACGGTTTCTATCGCTGCAAGCATGGCTTTTGCCACACCTGTAGCTTCACCCACGAATGCCCTGGTGATGACGGCTGGTGGCTATAAGTTTATAGATTTTGTAAAGGTTGGATTGCCGCTCCAGGTGATGATCGGGATCATTACCTTAATCGTATTACCGTTACTGTTTCCGTTTTAGACTTAAGAAGGATACAACCATTCATCCTAGGATGAGGCTGTATCCTTTTTGATTTCTTCTCTGGCGATGGTGATAAATTCCCTTACACTGAACGGGAGGTATTTATTTTTCTTCCACACCAAACCTAGTTCAAGGTTAATATCAGCCTGGTCTAGAGAAACGGCATGAATAGTTGGATGATTCATATTACGGCAGATTCTACTAGGCAACAACGCCACTCCCAATTTTGCTTCTACAAGTTCGATCATAAAATCCTTCTGAGAGCTCTCACAAACGATATGAGGATAGAAGTCATGTTTTGAACATTGCTCGATAATTCGGTCATGCAGCGAAAAGTCTTTGCGGTAAAGAATAAAGGGTTCTTTCTCTAGCTCTCGTAAATTAACACTTGGTTTTGAAGCAAGCGGATGGTCCTGATGTACAATCAACATCAAGGGGTCTTTTGATAGTTTGATAACTTCAAATTGTTCACTATGTACAGGCAAACTACAGATTAATCCAATATCTAGTGAACCTTCCTCGACTCCCTGTTTAATTAGCTTGGTACCCACTTCAGTCAACGTAATCGTAATCAAGGGATAAGCCTCTTTAAACTGACTAATTAATTTAGAGAAGAAAGCCGCCCCCATAATTGGAGGAATCCCTATTCTAATCTCACCTTTCTTATACTCCATGAGGTCGCTTAGCTCAGAAGTTAGATTGTTAAAGGCATCGAGGACATTCTTGGCATTAACCAGTACAGCCTTTCCTGCATCGGTGAGTTCAAGTTGCTTCGAAGAACGATAGAACAAAGGAACCCCTAGTTCCTCCTCAATGGTCTTGATCGCTTTACTAATCGAAGGTTGGGAAACATGCAGTGTTGACGCTGCTTTTGTAAAACTCAAGTGTTTGGCAACCTCTGAAAAATACTCTAAATGACGAATATCCATCTATCCACCCTCTTTATAACTTAAATGCATAATGTACATTCAAAATATATATTATTTGTTATGGTCCTTCTTATTATATAATAGAAACAAAGAAGATGGGATGTATCTATGACAGCCAAAAAAATCCTTAAAGGATTGAAGGAGGCTAGTCATATGAATATAAGGAGGAAAGACATATGAGAGATTATATTCAAGTAGGCCAGCTTCAGGTTGCTTCTGTACTATATCAATTTTTGAATACGGAAGCTCTTCCTGGAACCGGGGTCACTAGCGAGCAGTTTTGGTCTGGTCTTGATGCCTTAATTCATGACTTAGCACCTAAGAATAAAGCATTGCTAGCCAAACGAGATGAGCTTCACGAAGCCATCCATCAATGGCATAAGGATAATAAAGACTTTGATTTTGCGAAGTACAAAGCTTTTTTACAAGAGATTGGTTACTTAGAGCCAGATGTTGAAGACTTCGAAGTATCTACCGCTGGGGTAGACAAGGAAATCACGATGCAGGCAGGTCCCCAATTGGTTGTACCGATTAATAATGCCCGATATGCCTTGAATGCGGCCAATGCACGTTGGGGTAGCTTGTATGATGCCTTGTACGGAACCGACGCCATTGACGAGGAAGAGGGAGCCGAGCGACAAGCCACGTATAATCCGGTTCGCGGTCAGAGGGTCATTTCTTTTGCTAAGGATTTTCTAGATCAAGCGATTCCTTTAGCTACATCATCTCACCGGGAAGTGGTGGGATACAGTCTCGTTGACGGGAAGTTATCCGCTGCCCTAACGAATGGAGAAGCGACAACATTGGCTGATGCAACGAAACTTGTAGGTTTCGAGGGACAGCCAGAATCTCCTTCTGCTCTACTGTTAATTAATAACGGACTTCATTTTGAGATTCAAGTGGATCGTCATCACCCCATTGGTCAATCCGATCAAGCTGGTGTGAAGGACATTCTCATGGAAGCGGCTCTAACGACGATCATGGACTGTGAGGATTCCGTAACGGCCGTAGATGCAGAGGATAAGGTGCTGGTCTATCGAAACTGGCTGGGGCTCATGAAGGGGACATTAACTGCCACTTTTGCGAAAGGAACGAAGACGGTAGAGAGAACGTTAAATCCTGATCGAACTTACCGATCCCTTCGTGGAGAGGAGTTCACTCTGCCAGGTCGTTCCCTGTTATTTATTCGTAACGTAGGGCATCTGATGACTATCGGTGCTATTCTTGATAAAGAAGGCCAAGAGGTACCTGAAGGAATACTTGATACCGTGATCACCAGCTTGATTGCGAAGCATGATTTACTTGGTAATAGTTCATTTCATAATTCTAACACAGGGTCTGTTTATATCGTAAAGCCGAAGATGCATGGATCTGCTGAAGTGGCTTTCGCAAACGTTTTGTTTAACCGTGTGGAAGACCTGTTAGGGCTTGCGCGTCATACATTGAAGATTGGGGTAATGGACGAAGAGCGTCGTACTTCATTGAATCTTAAGGCTTGCATACGCGAAGTAAAGGAACGTATTGTCTTTATTAATACCGGCTTCCTGGATCGAACTGGAGATGAGATGCATACCTCGATGGAAGCGGGACCGATGATTCGTAAAAACGATATGAAATCCTCCACTTGGTTGCAGGCTTATGAGAAATCGAATGTAAATGTTGGTCTTGCTAGTGGACTACAGGGTCGCGCCCAGATTGGAAAAGGAATGTGGGCCATGCCAGACTTGATGAAGGAAATGTTGAAACAAAAAATCGGACACCTGCAAGCAGGGGGGAACACAGCATGGGTGCCATCTCCTACTGCAGCTACCTTGCACGCCCTTCACTATCATCAGTTGGATGTACGTGAGGTGCAAAATAAGTTGAAAGAATCCATTTGTGATTTACGAGGGGAGATCATGGAAATCCCGGTTGTTAAGAATCCTGAGTGGAGTCCAGAAGAAATCGCACAAGAGCTAAATAATAATGCACAAGGTATTCTTGGCTATGTGGTCCGTTGGGTAGAACAAGGCATTGGATGTTCTAAGGTACCTGATATTAATAACGTAGGACTGATGGAGGATCGAGCCACTCTGAGGATTTCTAGTCAACATATGGCCAACTGGCTGCACCATGGAATTTGTTCTAAGGAACAGATTTTAGAGACGATGCAGCGTATGGCGAGAGTGGTAGATGAACAAAACGCTGGAGACCCTGCTTACAGGCCGATGGCGGAGAACTTTGACGATTCGGTAGCGTTCCAAGCGGCCCTCGAACTTGTGTTTAAGGGATATGAGCAGCCTAGTGGTTACACCGAACCGATCTTACATCGTCGACGTATTGAATTTAAAGCAAAGATGGCTCAGAATGCCTAAGTTTAGAATAAGTCACTCTCAAGAGTGGCTTGTTTGTTTTTCAGCGAGCTTGTACGTTTCACATCGAAAGCTTAACATGGTACAATCCGGGAAGGGTATAACTATTGCACAGGAAAACAGAGGAGAAAAAGGAATGAATTCGGATGTAGTGGTAGAAACCAGGAAAACGAACCGGACGCTCGTGATGACGGCTGTGTCGGCAGAACGAGAAGCGGTGATGAGAGGACTCCAGGGCAATGAAAGCTTTGATGTCGAGCTTGCCGGTGTGGGACCTATTGCAGCCGCTGCGAATACAGCACGACTGCTAGCGAGAAAGAGCTATGATCTCGTTATAAGTGCGGGAATAGGCGGAGGTTTTCCTAAAGAAATAGAGGATGGGGGCCTTGTGGTGTCAAAGGAGATCATTGGAGCCGATCTAGGGGCGCAAACCCCAGAGGGCTTCTTGAGTCTAGACGAGCTAGGGTTCGGTTTTACTCGTGTTCCTATAGATGAAAGTTTAGCGGTTCGGGTGATTGAGGCGCTGAACCGAGCAGGTTTACCCGCTAAGCTTGGTCCAGTCCTTACGGTTTCGACTGCAACGGGTACGGCAGAGACAGCTATGGAGCTGGCTAAACGAGTTCCTGGTGCGGTGGCGGAAGCCATGGAGGGATTTGGGGTAGCTACGGCCGCTCAGATGTACTCTATCCCTGTACTGGAGATTCGCACGATTTCCAATCAAGTAGGACCAAGAGACCGAGCGGCATGGCGTATAAAGGAAGCGTTACAGACATTAGAATCAGCTAGTTCAGTACTTTCGGAGGTGTTTACATGAGAATTGCTTATTCCCCTTGTCCAAACGACACATTTGTTTTTCACGCCTGGGCACACGGATTAATACCAGGTGCCCCAAAACTTGATGTCACGTATGCGGATATTGATATTACCAATCGGTTAGCTACGGAAGCAGGCGCACCTAATATCTTGAAAATTTCTTATGCTGCCTTGCCATGGGTGTTGACAGATTACGCTTTACTTCCATGCGGGGGAGCCTTGGGCAGAGGATGCGGCCCACTCGTGCTAACTTCCAGCGAGACGAATGACCCATCCGTCCTGTCCGGACAACGTGTGGCTGTGCCAAGTGAGCGTTCGACCGCCTACTTATTATTCCGTTTATGGGCAGCAAGACATGTGCCTGGGGGCGTTGGCGAGATCGTAGTTTTACCGTTCCACGAAATCATGCCAGCTGTCCGCGATGGGAAGGTGGATGCGGGACTGGTCATTCATGAAGCTCGTTTTACCTATCCTACTTATGGACTTACAATGTTAGCTGATTTAGGACAATGGTGGGAGACCGACACGGAATTACCCATTCCATTAGGTGCGATTATCGCCCATCGCTCTCTTGACCATACAGCCATTGCGAACTGGATTCGTCAGTCGGTGGAATATGCGTGGGCGCATCCTGAGGCCTCTAGAGAATATGTGTTATGTCATGCTCAAGAATTGTCCCCACAAGTAGCACAAGCCCATATTGATCTTTACGTAAACGAATATACAGCGAATCTTGGGGAAAAAGGATATGAGGCAGTCTCTACGCTACTTTATCGTGCTTCCGAAGAAGGACTTGTTCCGATGGTGGACTTAGCGAAACTGCGTTAGTTAGAAGTTCAATGGATGGAGTCTTCTTGGAGAGGACTCCTTTTTTCATATGTAAAAAGCTCTTATGTATAAAAGGTAGGAGACTCATATAAACTAAGTGAACTTTTCCAATGTAAATGGGGGGATATGTCATGGAAGCCATACCATTCCTATCGGAACATTTCGCTTTATTTTTGGTTATCCCGTTCATTAATTTTCTGCTCGCTATAGGGATCATATTTCTGGAGCGAAAAAGTATAAGCTCAACATGGGTATGGTTGATGTTGCTTCTCCTAATTCCAATTTTGGGGTTCGTTCTGTACTTGTTTTTTGGAAGAAACATGGCGCGTAAAAAGGTGTACAAGCTCAATAATCAATGTATGAAGGAGCTTCATAAAAAGATTCAGCAGCAAGCGGAAGAAATCAATCAGGGACTTCTGAAACAGTCCGAAATCTTGAGTAAGTACGATGCTCTTATTTATATGAATTTAGTAAGCGGTGAATCGGTATTGACCCTTGACAATGAAGTGACGGTTTACACCACTGGTGAGGAAAAGTTTTATGCCCTTTTTGAGCAAATCAAACAGGCAAATCACCATGTTCATTTACTCTATTATTTATTCCGCGATGATGACTTGGGTCGTAAGGTGCTAGAGGTCCTAACCGAGAAGGCTCAAGAAGGGATTGAGGTTAGGGTGATGTATGATCATGTTGGTTCTAAAGGGTTATCTCTACATTTTTTTGAACCTTTAATTCGTGCAGGAGGAAAAGTGATCCCTTTCTTTCCTTCTAAGATCCCCTACCTCAACCATCGGATTAACTATCGCAACCATAGGAAAATCGCGATAGTGGATGGGATAGTAGGTTTTGTTGGGGGATACAACATAGGAGATGAGTACTTAGGACTTAATCCTAAAATAGGAGCTTGGCGAGATACCCATATCAAAGTGACAGGAAGTTCGGTAGGATGGCTGCAAGCTCAATTTTTACTAGATTGGAATGTCGCGTCAAAGGATCTCATGACTTTCCAACCGGAATTTTTTCCGGAGGTTAGATCATCTACAGGCAACACCCCGATACAAATGGTTTCTAGCGGTCCACACTCCGAACGAGAAGAATTAAAGAACGCCCACTTAAAACTTTTTTATGAGGCGAAACGGAGTATTTTTATCCAAACCCCTTACTTCGTCCCTGATGAAAGTGTATTACATGCCTTGCGAATTGCAGCATTTTCGGGCATTGATGTTCGGATCATGGTACCAAAGAAACCGGATTCGTGGTTCGTTGAATGGGCAGCTCATGCTTATATAGGTGAGTTGTTACAAGCGGGAGCAAAATTTTATCTATATGAAAAAGGATTTCTTCACGCCAAGACTGTAGTGGTGGACGGGGAAGTGGCATGTGTAGGAACCACGAACATGGATAATCGAAGTTTTAAACTAAATTTTGAGATCAGCGCTTTTCTTTACGATAAGAATTTGGGCAGACAGTTGTATGAGATTTTTCAACAGGATGCCGGACACACAACACAGTTGACTTTCGAGGATTATCAACAACGCGGATGGTCAGCTAAAATGAAAGAAACGTTGGCCAGACTTCTCGCTCCTCTTCTATAATTCCTTAAATTCCGACTTGACAAATCGGAATGCCGATTTTATACTCAGGGATGTGAAATAGGAAAGAGGAGGGAAAATATGGATACATTTTTAATCATTTTAAACATTGCTATTATGCTTTTCATTATTTTCGGTCTATATCAGATGCAGAAAAAACATGTATCCTTCTCAAAGCGTGTTTTTACAGGACTTGGAGTAGGAATCGTGTTTGGACTTATCTTGCAATATGTGTATGGTCCAACATCTGATGTGGTCAAAGGATCGGTGGATTGGTTTAATCTAGTCGGTACGGGTTATATTCGTTTCTTGCAGATGATTGTTATGCCCCTTATTTTTGTTTCAATTATCGGAGCCTTTACTAAACTAAAGTTATCCAATAATCTAAGGAAAATTAGTACCCTTATTCTCACGATCTTGGTGGGGACCACTGCTGTAGCAGCGGCTGTAGGGATAGGAACGACTGTTGTTTTTAACTTAGAGGCTGTACAAATTGAGAGTGGGGAGGCGGAAAAGGCACGTGGAGAATCTCTTGAACAACGGTTCAGCAGCATGCAAGGGCAAACCCTGCCTAAGCAAATTATAGAGCTATTACCAGCCAACCCATTCCTTGACTTCACGGGTCAACGATCTACTTCTACCATAGCGGTTGTTATTTTTGCTGCATTCTTAGGGTTTGCTTATCTTGGAGTAAGAAAAAAGCAGCCTGAGCAAGCGGAGATGTTTGCCAAAATGATTGATACGCTTTATGCTATCGTGATGCGTGTCGTAACGATTATTTTGCGTCTAACCCCTTACGGTGTGTTAGCGATTATGACCCGAACTGTAGCGACGAGCGATTTAAATGCTATATATAACTTGGGTAAATTTGTTGTAGCTTCCTACGTTGCCTTAGGAATCATGTTTATTATTCATTTGCTACTCCTTTTAGGTGCAGGATTAAATCCAGTTACTTATGTGAAAAAAGCTTTTCCGGTATTAGCTTTTGCTTTTACGTCACGTACAAGTGCAGGCGCCTTGCCTCTTAATATTGCTACTCAGAAGCAATTGGGTGTACCAGACGGGATAGCCAATTTTGCGGGATCCTTTGGTTTATCGATTGGACAGAATGGATGTGCAGGTATATATCCAGCCATGCTTGCTGTGATGATCGCTCCTACAGTAGGGATAAATCCCTTGGAGCCTTCCTTCTTGTTCATGCTTATCGTGGTTGTAGCCATTAGTTCCTTCGGCGTAGCTGGGGTTGGGGGAGGAGCTACCTTCGCAGCGATCCTAGTTTTATCTGCAATGGATTTACCAATCGCACTTGCAGGTCTACTCATCTCAGTTGAGCCGTTGATTGATATGGGACGTACTGCGGTTAATGTAAGCGGAAGTATGACGGCTGGTATACTTACGAGTAAGGTGACCCAAGAAATAGACAAGGATATGTACCAAAATCCGGATCTTCGTATGGAGATTCAAGCTTAAGTAATAGTAAAAGACCGAACTTCAAGCCATATGGCTATGTTCGGTCTTTTGGTTTATTACGCAAATGGGAACAAGGTCTTTAGATCTTGTTTGAATTCGGGTGATAATTTCACTTGGGGACGGATTTCCCTCATCATTGATTCTGCCTCGTCAATGGTTTTAGCCTTATCTAAGGCTAGCAAAACACCTACTGCCACGCTTCCAGCGCGGCCACCGCCGCCTTTTCAGTGAAGCACGGCTCTCTCGCCCTTTTGGTAGGCTTGTACGAGTTGCTCAATTGCTTCTTTCAATAAGATGGCTTGGTTAGATTTTGCACTGTCTAAAGGGACATTGATCCAAGTCTCTTTACCTGAACCTGCGCTATTCTTTGCCTCAGCTCTTACATCAACAATGAGCGTAAGTTTTTCTTCCGAAACAACGGAGGGTACGACATCCTCCCCGCATATAAATAACCCCTCAAGAAATGATTGATAGTCCAATTGTAGATCCTCCTTTCATGTCTTCCATGTATATCATACCTTGAATTAATCGCTTATGGCACCGGTTATATCATATAAACTTATATCAATATCGGTCGGTAAATCGAGAGCAAGTTTGGCTAGTTGAGAACCAAGATAGGGACCCATCGTTAAACCAGATGCTCCGAGGCCGTTAGCCAAGAGAATCCCTTCGAAGCCCGGAAGTGCGCCTATGACAGGGAGAAAACCGGGGGTATAGGGACGAAAGCCTACTCTAACTTCAAGAAAAGTGCCTTGGGCTAATCCCGGCGCGGTGTCTAAAGCTTTAGTGAGAACCTCATGGATTCCACCTGCTGTAGCTTTGGTATCAAACCCTTCAATGTCATTTTCATGTGTAGCTCCAACAACGATTCTCTGGTCCTCAAAGGCTAGGAGGTATTGGTCTGTAGGAGGCATGATCACGGGCCATTGCTCGGTGTTTGCTTGATGCAGATCTAAATGAACAATCTGAGCCTTTTGGTAAGTAATCTTGAAGTGAACACCAAGCGGCTCAAGCAGTTGGCCAGCCCAGGCTCCAGTACAAGCGATGACCGTGTCAGCGAAGTGGGATTCTCCGGCGACTTCGGCACCTGTCACTCGTGAGTCTTGATGTAGCAGACTCGCATCCCCGTACAAGAGTTGGGCACCGTTTTTTTGTGCTGCTCGCAGAAGAGCATCTCGGAGTGCTCGTCCATCTACACGAGCTGCCCCCTCTACATGCACAGAGGAAAAGTCTTCTGTGAGGGGAGGGAATAAAGCTTTAGTCTGCTTAGCATCCATCAAGGTGATCTCACCCATCTCGGGAGCTTCCTCTTTACGCTTTAGTGCTCGTTCTTGCAATTTGATTAGCTTCTCAGAATCTCTATGTAAACTTAACGCACCTACCCCAGCATATCCTGTTTGACTTTCACCGTCTTTTCTAAGCTCTTCTATGAGTCTGGGATAGAAGCGAGCGCCCTCCTTGACCAGCTTATACCAAGCCTTGTTCCGACGCTGAGAAATCCAAGGACAGATAATGCCTGCAGCAGCGTCGGTGGCTTGTCCTCTATCTTTTCGATCAATAATGGTTACATCAGCTCCTCGTTTTGCAAGCTGATAGGCCGTAGAGGCACCAAGGATTCCAGCGCCGATGATTAAAATCTTCTTCATATCGAAAGCTTCCTTTTCTAATCCTACTCATTTTAATCCATTATATCGTATAGTTGCACGGGAAAGCCAAGTGGTTTTGTTTAAGTTTGTTGCATACTGCAACTAACGGTGTTATAAATGATATGAGGTGAGCGTTTTGGAGAATATACGTCCATTATTTCAATTAATGACTCGTCGTTTCGGATTACTAAATAAGAACTGTTGTACAGTAGGTGGTGTAGAACTGTCTATTGTCCATAGTCATATCCTTTATGAAATAGATCGGCAAAAGGCCCCGTCGATGCAACAAGTAGCTGAAACACTTGGGATTGATATTACTACATTTAGCCGACAGATTCAAAATCTGATGAAGATGGGGCTGGTGAGAAAGGACCCATTGCCTGAGGACCGGCGAGTTTATATCCTTTCCTTAACAACAGAAGGGAAATTCATAGCTGCTACCATTGATGCAGAAATGAATGCTTATTTGCATGAGGTGTTTTCCCATATCGATGAGATGGAAAGAGAGAGCGTGATCCGGTCGATAAAGCTTCTAAACGAAGCGATGTCCAAGTCGTCGGTATGCTGTCAACCATTAAGGTAAGTACATAACCCTTCCTATTCGTGACACACTAGTAGGTATATTTATCAATATACAAGAGAGGTGTGTCAAAATGGAAAAAGAAATGTCTTACGGGACGGACTATCACTATATTCCTGCAACATCTGTCGCGAGTGGACTAGGAATCGAAGTGTTGCCAGATATATATTGTCATACGATTCAGATTGTCAATATTTGTCTCGTTGGGAACCCGAATGAAGGAGATTTTGTTTTGGTTGATGCAGGAATGCCAGATTCAGCTCATGAAATTATGGCTGTTGTGGAGGAGCGCTATGGGGAGGGGAAACGTCCGAGCGCCATTATTTTAACTCATGGTCATTTCGACCATGTAGGCGCCATCATTGAATTAATTGATTACTGGAAAGTACCTGTTTACGCTCATCCATTAGAGATTCCTTTCTTAACTGGACAAAAGAGCTACCCAGAACCCGACTCTACAGTGGAAGGCGGAATGATCGCCAAGATTTCACCCTTTTTCCCTAATGAGCCTATCAACTTAGGTGAGCATGTTCATGAGCTTCCTTCCACAGGGACAGTTCCACATATGCCCGGTTGGCGCTGGATTCCAACTCCTGGACATACACCAGGACATGTCTCGTTCTTCAGAGAAGAAGACAGATCGCTTATTGTGGGAGATGCTTTTGTAACAGTGAAACAGGATTCTCTATATAAAGTCCTAACCCAAGAGCTAGAGATTAGTGGACCTCCGAGGTATCTAACGACTGATTGGCATTCGGCTTACGAATCGGTTCGCACCTTACAAGGCTTAAGACCATCTGTTGCCATTACCGGTCATGGAATGCCGATGGAAGGGGACTTATTGTCAGAAAGCTTGGATAAGCTAGTCAATGAGTTTGATCAAATTGCTATTCCAGATTACGGACGGTTTATTTAGGAAGGTGAAGGTTGAGGGTGTCACATAAGGTTGGATAGTACCGGGTTGTGGGTCAGGACAGGGTGAACAAACTCCGATTGACTCAGCGCTTGAATGGCACCCTGAAAACGGGGATGAGCTAATTTGAGGGTGTCAAAGAGCCGGAATGGTACCCTGAAAACAGGGATGAGCTGATTTGGGGTAATCAAAGAGCCGGAATGGTGCCCCGAAAACGGGGTTGACTCGATTTGGGGTAATCAAAGAGCCGGAATGGTGCCCCGAAAACGGGGTTGACTGGATTTGGGGTAATCAAAGAGTCGGAATGGTGCCCTGAAAACGGGGTTGACTGGATTTGGGGTAATCAAAGAGTCGGAATGATACCCTGAAAACGGAGCTGACTGGATTTGGGGTAATCAAAGAGTCGGAATGGTGCCCCGAAAACGGGGTTGACTGGATTTGGGGTAATCCAAACGTCAGACTGGCACCCTGAAAACGGTGTTGGGGTCATTCCAAGGCCCGAACAAAAAGGAACAGAATAATTCTAAAAAGACAGAGGATGTATCAGACATGTTAGAAGACTTCATCCTTATCTCTTCGGCTATCCTTGTTCTCATTGTTATTTGGAGAGGATTGGATTGGGCACAGTTTGCTCGTGCTTATCTACTTTTTTTCGGTGTAAGAGCTGTATTAAATACGATCATATCTAATTTCTTAGTTTCCTTAAACTATTTAGAATTCCCATACCGATTTCTACCTCACTTGACAGCTAATAACTTGATCTATGATGGGTTTCTACTTCCTGGGTTTACGTTACTTGTTCTTCATTATGCTATTCGTTTGAGGATGTTGTGGTGGGGGATGGGAGTGTATGTTGTGTTTTTGGTTGTTCAGGATTATTTTATAATGAAGCATACGGAGCTATTGGTTTTACATAAGTGGACATTATATCATACGGCGATTAGTGGAGCCTTAAATTATGGGGTTAATTTGTTTCTCTTCCGTTGGTTCATAAGGTGGGATAGGCGGAAGTAAAAGCGGAGGATCTCCGCTAAGGGTAATCCTCCTTCTTAAGCCCGTACAATACTTTCAAACTTTCCTTTATGAGCGCCATTACAGTAGGGCTTATTGTCTGAAAGTCCGCATCGACATAGAAAAACTTGTTCATTTGTCTCTAGTTGTTGGCCTTCCCCATCAAGTAGAGGAACTCCACTTACAACTAAGGGGCCATTATCCCTAATTTTTATTTCGGCCATGCTCATTCACCTCCATTTACCATGTTGGTCTATTATGGAGGTCTTTATTCCTACTAGGTAGTTGATGGGACGGTTTCTTTGCCTTCAATCCGTTCCTTAATCGTCTGTAGTAAAGACTCTACACTATCATCCATTATCATTTCACCATTTAAGAAAACATATGGATTTACTAAACAATCGCCACAATAATTTAAGCAACCTTGTTGCATAACCTTTATCTCAGAACTACTAGCATTTACCTCAAGGCCATTTGCTAATACAGGAGCCATCTCATTCCCGCTACAGTATTTAATTATAATCTCCACAATACCTCATCCTTTCTTAAGATAAGATCTTAAATTGACACTGTAGAAAATTATACTAATTCTAAAAAAGTTTACAAATATACCCTTTGAAGTGAACGGGCGGTAGAGCTTTTCTGTATTAAAGGGATGGAGTCCAGGAAGGCTTCTCACGGACATGGGGGATGTTATTTCGGTAAAAACCGTGATATTGGTGGGTGGAATGGACATAGCTTCCGTTATTTACGAGAAATTCATAGTTTCATCTTCGTTTTGGAGTGAATAAGGAATCCTATGTCCCATAGAACCTCAAAATTGGGTTTTTTAGCTGATTTAACGGATCGTATGTCCGCGAGGATTGGAGCACTCAAACGACCGCCCAACCAAAGAAGGACCTCAACCGCGTCAAGTGAAGCCCTCTCGGGTTAGTAATAGTAACGACTTATGCCTCTTATGCTCTGTCGCTCCAATTTGGTTTACGTTTAGATAGAAACGCATTAATTCCTTCTACGGCATCTGGATGTTGGCTGTTGGTTGCCATAATTTCTGATGCGTAACTTAGAGCTTGGAAATCATCCATTTGGAGCTGCTGATAGAATCCTCGCTTACCAATGGCAAGGGTATGTAAGCTATGTCTAGCAACCGATGCAGCAAGCTCGTCTACAGCCTTGTCCAATTCTTCTTGCGGTACAACCTTGTTCACCAAACCAGATTCTAAGGCGTCTTGGGCAGAGATAAAGTCACCCGTAAAGAGCATTTCCGCTGCTTTCTTTCTTCCTACGTTTCTACTGATGAAGACAGCAGGAGTGCTGCAGAAAAAGCCTATATGTACGCCAGGTGCGGCAAACTGAGCTTGTTCTGCGGAAACAGCTAAATCACAAGCAGCAACCAATTGACAACCAGCAGCGGTAGCAATCCCATGAACTTTAGCAATGGTAACTTGTGGAATGTTTCGAATCTTTAACATTAAGCGTTGGCACTCATTAAACAGGTGGAGAACGTCTTGAGTAGATTGGCCTTCTACTTCACGGAGGTTATGGCCAGAACTGAATACTTTGCCTTCTGCCTCTATAACCAAGACATTAACGGCTTGTTCTCTTTCAATTTGCTGAAGCAGTGCTTCCATTTCATGGATTAACGGCAAGGATAGGGCATTGCGTTGCTTGTCATTTCGTAGGGTAATGTAGCCTATTCTGTCCGCTGTACGATAAGATAAAAATTCCATTATGAGTACCTCCTCAGCTATTTTTGTATTTACTATCATAAAGCGTTAAGCCATTCCCTGACAAGAGAGTAATTCGTTGTATATGTTTTTATTCACTAAAGTGAGAAAAACTAGTTGACTAGTAGGTTTTAGAGTGTTAATGTAATAAACAACAAATACATATCCGAGAAATCTTATCCAGAGCGGTGGAGGGAACTGGCCCGATGATACCCGGCAACCATTTATTCTTTTGACAAGAATAGAAAGGTGCTAATTCCTTCAGGTAGTATAACCTGGCAGATAAGAGTGAAGCCGCAAGCGAAACTTCCTCTTTTCCGAGGAAGTTTTTTTTATACCAAAATGTGAAGCTTCGACTAAAAACTTGTTGAAACAACCTGAGTGATCAGATCACATCAACAACACTTTTAGACATTTAAATAATTGAAAATTTGGCGAAGTGCAATCATTTGATGGGTTTTTACACTTTTAAAACTGAGTATTTAGATAAGAGATATCGGTGTAGTTGCATATTGAGAGTAGGAGGAGTTCGAGTGAAACGTATAGTAAGTGCACAAGAGGCAGTGTCTCATATTCATGATGGGGCAACAGTGATGATCGCAGGATTTTTGAATGCTCCAGAAACTTTGATTGATGCTTTGGTGGACTCGAAGGTGAAGGATCTAACGATTATTAGCAATGACACTTGTTACGAGAATCAAGGGATTGGAAAATTAATTGCCAAGCGTCAGGTGAAGAAGGTGATCACCTGTCATATCGGGACGAATCCAGAAACTCAAAGGCAGATGTTGGCTGGGGAATTAGAGGTTCAGATTGTTCCGATGGGAACTTTGGTAGAACAAGTACGAGCGGGTGGAAGTGGGCTAGGCGGTTTTCTTACCCCAACTGGGGTGGGGACGATAGCAGCAGAGGGGAAGCAAGTGATTGAGGTCAACGGTAAAACGTACTTGTTAGAACTTCCGCTTCGAGCCGATGTGGCTCTTATCCAAGCGAGTATTGCAGACCGTTCTGGTAATCTATTTCACCGCAAGACGACGCGCAATTGGAGTCCTACGATGGCAATGGCTGCTGATCTGGTTATTGCACAGACGAATGAAATTGTAGATCTAGGTGACCTTGAGCCAGATATTGTCCATACACCCGGAATTTTCATTGATTACTTAGTTCAGAAAGAAAGGAGTGAAGCGCATGTCGGCTGATATTCGTTCTACGATTGCTCGAAGAGTGGCACAGGAATTAAGCGATGGGGACTTGGTGAACTTAGGCATCGGACTTCCTACTCTGGTAGCGAATTACATACCTAATAATATTGAAGTGCTTCTTCAATCTGAGAATGGCATGATTGGCATGGGGGCATCACCTGAGCCAGGAGAGGAAGATGAAGACTTATTCAATGCAGGGGGGAAACCCGTAACCGTACGGCAAGGTGGAGTATTCTTTGATACCTCGCTCTCCTTCTCTATTATTCGTGGGGGACATGTTGATGTCACGGTATTAGGTGCTCTGCAGGTGGATCAACACGGGAACCTAGCATCCTGGTGTATCCCAGGTGTGTTTACCCCAGGAATTGGTGGGTCAATGGATTTAGTCGTTGGTTCGAAGAGGGTAATTATAGCGATGGAGCATACGACGAAAGACGGGAAGTCTAAAATTCTGGAACAATGCACATTGCCTCTAACGGCACAAGGAAAGGTTAGTCTCATTGTAACGGAACTTGCTGTTTTTCAAGTTGACAGGGAAGGTTTGGTACTCGTTGAGTTACAGCCAGGATCAACGATCGAGGAAGTGACACAAAAAACGGCAGCTCCGTTTCGAGTCGCTGTGCAACATTTGGAAGTGAGTCGATGAAACCGTTGGTATTGATAATCTGCCTCTTACTTGGTGGCTGCAGTACGGCTGTCTCAGGTTCGGAGGCTCAACTAGCTCCGATTTTCCAACTCGGTTCCGTTGAAGGAGAAGAAATTTCTCTAGAAAACTATAAAGGAAAACCGGTAATTTTAAACTTCTGGACGACATGGTGTCCACCGTGCAAAGAGGAGATGCCGGTTTTACAAAGGATTCATGACCAATATAAGGATCAGCTTTCGATTGTTGGGGTAAATCTAACCTACCAAGATGACCGTAAAGAGGTTCGGAAGTTTCTCGAAGATCATCAGATTACCTATGACATTGGATTAGATAAGTTAGGAGAAATAACGAAGCTGTATCAAGTTCAAGCTTTGCCCACCCTTTTCCTGATTGATGGGAAGGGACAGATTGTCCGGCAATATACGGGAGCGCTAAGTGAGCAGCAATTGCTCGAAGAAATACAAGCATTATTAAAATAACGAGAGTAGGGAGAGAGAAAGATGAGAAAGAATTGGACGAAGAGAGTAGTAACGTTGGGGACAGCCGCAAGTTTATTGATTCTAGCAGGATGTAATTCGAGCACGGCTCCTGTAGCACAGCAACCATCCGCACAAGCGGAAGCTCAACCGGCAGAGGCGAGTGCTCAGACAACGGGTGAAACGTTCCGGATCGGTTATCTACCGGCAACGATTGATTTGTTATTCTTCGTAGCACAAGAAGAAGGATATTTTGCTGAAGAGGGTTTGAAAACGGAATTAATCGAATTCGGAAATTCAGGGGAAGGACTTAATGCGATTAAGGCTGGTAAATTAGACGTTGGAGCGTTTGGTACGGCAGCTCCTTTAAGCTTCATCGACAAAGGGGCGTCGGATATGACGATCATTGGAGGCGCTGGTGGAAAAGGGAACGGGATCATCGCCTTACCTGACCGTGCTTCGGAGTTTCAAGATATTCAAGGGTTTGTTGGAAAGAAAATCGCTACCGTAAAGCTGGCCAATGGGGATGCGGTTTGGAGAAAAGGTTTAGCAGATGCAGGAATCGACTGGAAGAACGATGTGGAGATCGTGGAATTAGATAAACCGGCTAGTGTGCTTCAAGCCGTAAAGAATAAAAGTGTAGACGCCGGTGTGGTTTGGGCTCCATTCATGGAAATGGCAGAGCAGCAAGGGCTAGAAGTAGTGTCGTATACAGATGAATATTTTGAAGGGCATCCATGCTGCCGTCAAGTGGCGCTTAACGACAACATTCTAAAGCGTAAAGGTGATTATGAAGCGTTTTTCCGTGCTTTAATTCGTGCAGAGAAGTTCTATCATGAAAATAAAGAAGAAACCATCGATATCGTTACTCGCTATGTCAAGGTAGACCGTGCGCTCATTGAAGCGGATGCCTATGGCGGAACCATGTTAATCTCTGCTGATCCTAATAAAAAGGGTGTAGAAGAATTCTGGGAAGGGATGAAGAAAATTGAGTACGTTCAATCCCAAGAGGGCATTGAAAACAATATCAACGTAGCACTATACGAAGAAGCTCTCAATGCCTTACTTAAGCAGTCCCCAGAAGATGCGTTTCTAAAGGAACTTGAACAAAAATTTAAGGAAGATAATTTGTAGGTGAAAAAAATGAGTATGATATCGATTCGTGATGTTTCTTATGCTTACAAGCAGAACCAAGAGATACAATGGGCGGTTCGTGACGTCAACCTAGAGATCGCACAAGGGGAGATTGTGAGTTTTATCGGTCCAAGTGGTTGTGGAAAAAGTACGGTTCTCAATATGCTTGCGGGTCTCTTGGTACCCACACAAGGAAATATCTATTGTAATGACCATCTCGTTCAAGGCCCTAGCCTTGAACGGGGAGTAGTATTCCAAAGTTACTCTTTGTTCCCTTGGATGACAGCTGAGGAAAATATCTTGTTAGCTCTTCAGCAAGTTCGTAGGCAGGAGTCGCCGCAAGAACTAAAAAAAGTCGCACATCGGTTACTTGACACGGTAGGACTGCAGGGGGCGGATCAGAAGTATCCGGCTCAGCTCTCAGGAGGTATGCAGCAGCGTGTCGCTCTAGCTCGTTTGTTTGCGGTCAACTCTCCCGTATTCTTGATGGATGAACCGTTTGGAGCTGTAGATGCCGCGGTAAGAGCAACCTTACAGGATTGTCTCATTCAACTGTGGAGCGGTGAGGAAGCAAAGAAAACAGTGATCCTGGTCACACATGATATTGATGAAGCCATTCTATTATCGGATCGGATTGTTGTGTTTAGCCCTGGTCCAGGGAAAGTGGAGGAAGTGATCTCTGTCGATATCCCTCGTCCACGGAAGCGATCTCAGTTATTCATGTCTCCAAGGTATGTCGAGTTGAGAGCGCATTTGCTTTCCTCATTGCATAACGATTCAGAGCAGGAAGGAAAGGTGGTATTGGCATGATCCGCACACTTGGGATTCGTTCACTAGCGGCTCTTGGGCTTTGGTTGGTTGTCATTGGGTTTGTCTTGCTTTTTGATACAGTTGTGGGCAAGCCAGAAGGTAGTCTTGTTTATTTATTAGCTGGGTTTTGGTTGGTTCTATTACTTTCCTTTGTTGCTTTAAAGAATAAGGAAAAAAATCGTCAAACCTTAGCTGATCTAGCCATTGTTTTTTCCGTAGTATTCTTTTTCTGGGAAGGGTTAACGGCCAAGTGGGATGTCCTTGACTCCTTTGTTTTTCCTTCGCCTGCTACAGTACTGAGTACGATTGGGCAGGATAAAGGAGAAATAACGGACCATATCTGGGCTTCTACTAAACTACTACTAACGGGTTATGGATTAGCCGTTGTGGCAGCCATTAGTTTAGGACTCTATGCAGGGTGGAATCCAAGACTGCATGAGTTGATTAAACCATTGGCAAGCATTGCAAGTCCGATTCCGCCAATCGTTTATATTCCTTATGCTATTACACTATTGCCGTCTTTTTTTCTATCATCCGTTTTTGTGATATTCGTTGGGGCGTTCTGGCCTATTCTAATTAACACGTTAAACGGGGTTGTCCATATCGAACATCGTTTAATTGATTCGGCGAGGACGCTGCAACTGTCCCCGTACACCATGTTCCGCAGAGTGTTGCTACCAGGAGCGTTGCCAGGAATCTTCGCTGGGGCATCCATTGGTCTCGTGTTCGCCTTCATCCTCTTGACGGCTGCTGAATTGATCGGGGCAACTGCAGGATTAGGCTATTATGTGAAGTATCATACGGACTTTGGTGATTTTGCTAGGGTGATTGTAGGTATTATTCTTATCGGGGCTTATGTGACCATTTTAATGACTTTATTACAGCGATTTGAAAGATATTGTCTACGTTGGAAACAAAGATAAATAGAATACAAGAGGAGAGACAAAAATGAAGAAATCTACGACGAGAAGCTATCAATTAGACACCCTTGCGGTGCATGGAGGGCAGGCCCCTGATCCTACAACGGGATCCCGTGCCGTACCGATTTATCAAACTAGTTCTTATGTTTTTCACAATACGGATCATGCAAGCCGCTTATTTGCTTTAGATGAGCCAGGAAATATCTATACTCGATTGGGTAACCCAACGACGGATGTGCTGGAAAAACGAATTGCTGCAATGGAGGGTGGCGTAGGTGCTGTGGCTACAGCCAGCGGTCAGGCGGCAATCAGTTACGCAATTATGAACATTGCGCATGCAGGGGACGAGATTGTGGCGGCAACGAGCCTTTACGGCGGAACGTACAATCTTTTTGCAACCACGCTTCCTAAGTATGGAATCAAAGTGACATTCGTTGACCCATCCCAGCCGGATAACTTCCGTAAGGCTATCACGGAAAATACGAAGGCGATTTTTGCAGAAACGATTGGAAATCCAAAGCTGGATGTGTTAGATATTGAGGGAGTAGCGAACGTAGCTCATGCCGCGGGCATTCCTTTAATTGTAGATAACACTTTTGGGACTCCTTATCTTTGCCGTCCGATCGAATGGGGAGCAGATATCGTCGTCCATTCTGCCACGAAGTGGATTGGAGGACATGGTACGTCAATTGGCGGAATTATTGTTGACGGTGGAAGATTTAACTGGAACAGTCCGAAGTATCCTGGCTTCACGGAGCCGGACTCTAGCTATCAAGGTGTTAGGTACGCGATCGATTTCGGATCCTTAGCGTTTATCACCAAGGTCCGGGTTCAGCTTCTTCGAGATATGGGGGCTTGTCTAAGCCCATTCAATGCATTTATGCTATTGCAAGGTTTAGAAACTCTTCATTTGCGTATGCGCAAGCATTGTGAGAATGCAGTAGAGATCGCGGAATACCTGTCTTCCCATCCTGCTGTGGAGTGGGTGTCCTATCCAGGTCTAGAAGGACATCCTTCCTATTATTTAGTACAGAAGTATCTTCCTCAAGGGGCAGGCGCCGTACTGAATTTTGGAATCAAAGGCGGAAAAGAAGCTGGAGCAAAATTCATTGATTCTGTATCCCTATGGTCTCACTTAGCGAATGTGGGAGACGCGAAGTCTTTAGTGATCCATCCTGCTAGTACGACACACCAACAATTGAGTGACGAACAGCGTAAAGCAACAGGGGTAACGGAGGACTTAATTCGTGCATCGGTTGGAATTGAAGGAGCAGCGGATCTTATCAGCGATCTGAACCAAGCCTTGTTCTCGGCTACGGGGCTTGCAGCAGGGAGCGATTTAGAAGAAGGTGCCGCAAAACAAAATATCATTAACGATGAAAGTGTCATTCGTTGGGTTTGTTTAACTTCAACTGTTCAAGAGGTAAACGAAGACGGTCAGTTCATTGAACGTCCAAAGACAGCAGCTCTTGTGGGCCTATCTAGTAACCCAGCTCGTCCAAGTAACCGAGTTGCCCGCAAGATGCAACGGTTAGGATATAAGATCATTCCAGTTAACCCGAACGAAACCGAAGTATTAGGTGAAAAAGCTTATCCAGATTTAAAGAGTGTACCTGAACAAATTGATATCGTCCAAATCTTCCGTAGTCCAGAACATGCTATCGCGGCAGCACATGAAGCGGCTGAAGTAGGAACGCGCGTATTTTGGCTGCAAGAGGGCGTTGTAAATGAAGAAGCAGCCGCTATTGCAGCGGAAGCGGGCCTAAATGTAGTCCATAATCGATGCACTTACAAGGAAATTCAGCGTTATAAGGGATCTATGAGTACGTTTAAAAGTGAAGGGGTTTGCTTTATATAATGTGAGGAGGGGGCAGATGCTCCCTCTTCTTTATTTGTTTTTTAAACGGTCCAACGAGCATAGAGTGGATAGTAATGGAATAAGGGTGGGAACACTTTGTGAAGAAGGATTTTAAAAAATTTAGGAGGTTTAGCGATGAAGTATCGGATAGAAAGAGATTCTATAGGAGAAATAGAAGTACCGGAAGATAAACGATGGGGGGCGCAAACCCAGCGAAGTGTTGAAAATTTTAAGATCGGTACAGAAAGGATGCCTCTTGAAGTCATAAAAGCGTTTGCAATACTTAAGAGAAGCGCGGCATTGGTCCACGAGAAATTAGGCAAGCTTTCTCCTCATAAAGTAAGAGCGATTACTCTGGCTGCAGAGGAAATCCTTCAAGGAGATTGGGACGATCACTTTCCATTGGTTGTATGGCAAACGGGAAGTGGAACACAGACCAATATGAATGTTAATGAAGTCATTGCTAACCGGGCCAATGAATGGCTTGAACAAAATGGATATCCTGAACGAGTGCATCCTAATGATGATGTCAATAAATCTCAAAGCTCAAACGATACGTTCCCTACTGCCATGCATATCGCAGGGGTATTAGCCATAGAAGATCAGGTTTTACCGGCACTTGCCCGTTTGAAAACAACCCTTAAGCAAAAAATAGAGGAAATGAAGGATATCGTGAAGATTGGCCGTACTCATTTGCAGGACGCGACTCCCCTAACCCTCGGTCAAGAAATTAGTGGATGGCACCGGATGATAGAGAAAACGGAGAACATGATGGTGGATAGCCTAAAAACGATGAGGGAACTCGCGATAGGTGGAACTGCAGTAGGAACAGGGCTTAACGCTCACCCGGAATTTGGACCTATGATGGCTGAGCAGATCCAAGTAATAACTGGAAAATCATTCGTTTCTGCTGCTAACAAATTTCATGCTCTTACAAGTCACGATGAAATCGTATTTGTCCATGGGGCATTAAAGGCGTTAGCAGCTGATTTAATGAAAATAGCCAATGATGTCAGATGGCTGGCTAGTGGCCCTCGAAGTGGGATAGGAGAAATCAAAATTCCGGCTAATGAACCGGGGAGCTCGATCATGCCTGGTAAGGTTAATCCTACGCAAAGTGAGGCTTTAACCATGGTAGCTTGCCAAGTGATGGGAAATGATTCCGTTATTGGCTTCGCTGCAAGTCAGGGGAATTTTCAGTTGAATGTATTTAAGCCGGTTGTCATTCACAACTTTCTTCAGTCCTGCAGGCTGCTTGCTGATGCTATGATATCGTTTAACGATCGATGCATAGTGGACCTTCAGCCAGAGAGAGAGACGATTAAGCGGAACGTAGAGAGATCGCTCATGTTGGTTACAGCCCTCAATCCTCATATTGGTTATGATCATGCAGCTAAAATTGCCAAACTGGCTTATAACGAAGGCATTAGCTTAAAGGAAGCAGCAACGAAGCTTAAGTTATTAACGGAGGAACAGTTTGATTCGATAGTAAAACCAGAAGACATGATCCGACCAAGGGAGGATTAAGATCAGGATTAAGAAGGAACCATGCGGAGACTATTATGTTAGAATAAAGGAAGGACATTTCTTCCATCAGAGGTGCACTCATAAAAAAGGAGGGTGTTGGATGGAATTTTCTCTATACCTTGTTATGCTGGGTCTCGGTATTTTTGGTTCTTTTTTTTCTGCGCTGCTGGGTATTGGAGGAGCGATTATTAATTATCCTTTAATCCTTTATGTACCGGCTCTTCTCGGTGTTGGATATTTTAATGCACAGGAAGTCTCTTCTATTAGTATGTTTCAAGTGTTTTTTGCTTCTCTCGCCGGAGTATGGGCTTACCGCCGACATCATGATGATCGTCTAATACATAAGGGTCTTGTACTAACGATGGGTATTAGTATCCTTATTGGGAGTTTAGTTGGGGGAGTGTTATCCCGGTTTTTCCCAAACGAAGCGATTAATATGGTTTATGGACTTCTAGCTGTCGTGGCTGTTGTCTTGTTGCTGATCCCGACGAGGGTTAGAGAAGAAGCAGTAAATATAGACGAAGTTACTTTTGATAAGCGCCTTGCCATAACGATCTCCTTGATCGTCGGGTTGTTGTCAGGGGTGGTAGGTGCAGGAGGGGCATTTATCTTAATTCCGATTATGTTAACCATATTAAAAATCCCCACCCGGATTACTATTGCATCTTCTTTAGCCATTGTTTTTTTATCAGCCATTGGGGGGACGATCGGTAAACTAACAACAGGCTACACCCCCTTCTTACCAACCTTATTTACCGTAATCGGTGGATTGATCGGGGCCCCATTAGGAGCAATAGCGAGTAAAGGAATAAACGTTAAAGTCCTAAGGTACGGATTAGTCGTTCTGATTTCTCTAACAGCGATGAAGATATGGTCAGGTATCTTGTTGGATTAGGCATTATGGATCAGAATGAAGTGGTTTATGCAGGAGTACGTCTGTATTTATTGATTCTCGCTTATGATTTGATCCTTTAGTGAAATAAGTCCCGTATTCGTAGTGGAGAGTAGGTTATTTGTTTTAATGAAGTTTCCTGTATTTCCTCCCCCTGAACCAATAAAGATAGAGATAGATCTCTTAGGTGTAACATGGACGGCATTACCGAAGTTTATTGCTCCATGAATCCCTCCATAAGCATTATTATTAATATTTACGGATCCAACGAGATTGGGAAGTAGCATTTTAAAAATCCTTTCTGATAAAAGTTATCTATTCAATATTAGTTCTTCTTACATGTGGAACGGATATATGTGGTATTACTGGAATTGGGGCATGAGGGATAGGAGGAACATGAGGTATAGCAGGGATATGTGATATAGGCGGAACGGTATGCGGTATTGGTGACATATGAGGTAAGGGTAAAGGAAAGACGGGGCCGGAAAGCGAAGGTAAAGGAACATAAGGCTGCATCCCAGTATAAGTGTAGTAAGGAATCCAATATGGATTATAAGGATAGGGTGTGTATACATATGGATATCTTTGATCTTGTAAAAGGGAGTTAAAATTAGTCACGTTTCTCTCTCCTAACCAAGGATATTTAGGTGTTTGTTACCTTAATGTATTCCTTCTTACCTGTGTAGGAAAATTGTCCAGTATATTAACTCAAACAAGGATTATTAAACAGGATTTTCCTTGTTTTCTTCATCTGATTCCTTCTTTAATTCCTCCATCTCCTGTAGCTCTTCCGTATTCATTTCGTCAGACAAAACCCCCTTTCCGTAAGTGGCACCTATATTTAATCTGCCACTTAGTTCATTAATTCCTAACTGAGCAAAATTGTTGTTTAGTTCATATTTATCTAAAAACATCTTTTCAACATGTACTTCGTTGATAATAACAGGCTGTTGACTGAAATTTTCTTCTGTCTTAGGTTGTTTTTTCATATATTCCAATTCCTTATGGAGTTTGTTTATGTTCAAGTGGCATTGTTCTAAAAGCTCTGTTAAAGAGTGAACTTGGTTTTCCAATTGAGAAAGGCGAAGGTTTAAGTCAGCCTTATCACGAGCTAGAGACTTTAATTTGAGTGACATGCGTGAAATTTCTTCTACAGAATGCGGTGGGGTCTCTGTTCTTGTCGATAAGGGGCGTGTATTTAATCGATGTAATTCTCTCTCCAGAACCTTCATTCTACCTTGAAGGTCTTCCAAGCCTTCATTCGGCTTCTTACGGGAAAAGAGTCTTCCGAATGGCAAGGGAAACACCACACTTTTTTAGTTAATTGATGTTATTCAATAAATACTTTCTCTGCCGGATTGTTTCTCCTCATGTAAGTTAAGATTAAAAGACCATGGTCAAATCTTGCCTGAACGTGTCTCGCTTCGGTTGGCTCCGGAAGCTCAAGGACTCTTTCAAACGGACCATATCTTCTTTCTGTTTGTATAGATTGCATACTTCCTGTGGGTGCAGGCATATTCCCCTTGATCACCAATTTGTTATAGGAGATTAATATTTCAATATCATTCTTTGTTAAGCCTGGAAGCTCAATAATGACCGTAACAGAAGTATCATTCACATAGATATCAGCAGTCGGAAATTTTACTTTTCTATCATCAAGACTCGATATGTTACCATCTTGTTTTGATGAGGGATGAAAAACATTATTCCAAAATTGCTTGGGCTGGTTTTGTTGAGCGATTTCTAACCACTGTTTCAACTTATCCATCTCCAATGCTTTTTCCTCCCTTGTGTCGCCATATTCTATCATATTTTTAAATTACTTGTTCATGTCACTGATTGATCAAAATGGAAAAAGGACGCCCCTTCTGGAGAGCGTCCTGTCATTTGGAAGAGCCGATCTGTCATAATTGATTCGTAATCGGTAAGGATGGATTGCTAATTTGATCTTGATCAGAAACATCTGTATCTACATTACTCGTAGTCATCAGGGAGTTAGATGGAGAAACATCACCAAACGATAGATTAGCCCCGATATACTTGGAGTTGGCTGTATGACTGTTATGTACAACCCCTCCGATATCAATATTACCATTCTGGGCAACGGAATTGGTTTTCATGTTAAAAATGTTAATCACAAAAGGCAAAAGTATGCTCCTCTCCGGCGTCAGCCTTGTGTGGTAGTTGTCGATTCTGTGTTACCGATATCGCCTTGGTCATTCATATCAGGATCAATAAACACATTTTCCATACCTGCGGTTGTAGGAGATTGGTCTCCATAGGAGGAATTTACCCCCTGAGATTTTGTGTTTGCAGTAGGAGCGTTATGAAGGGCATCACCAATATTAATCGAACCATTGTTAGATATATTGTTTATTTTTATACAATAGATGTTAATGATGGTGGACATTTCGTCTCCTCCTTTACCGCTAAATATTTAATATCCTATGCAGGCATCAGCCCGTGTGCTATTTATTACGATAATAGTTTTCAAAACAATAATACAACATTGTAAAATCCTTTATACTAAATAGGCAAAATGTTATAGAGGAAGCTGTTTTACGAAAGGAGAAAGTAAATGAGCTTTTATGACCGATTAAAGGAAGAACGTATTGTCGTAATTCTTCGGGATGTTCCGGATGAGCATCTGCTTGCTGTGGCTGATGCCTTGTATACAGGAGGGATTCGCTTACTTGAAATTACTATGAACACAGAGGGAGCTGCGCAGCAAATTGAATCTTTATCCCGAGAATTTGACGGAAAACTATTGGTCGGAGCGGGTACGGTTCTCGATAAAGAAATTGCAGAAACTGCCCTGCGAGCTGGGGCAAAATATTTGATCACCCCAAACCTAGATGTTGAGGTGCTAGATTTTGGGAGAGAGAATCAAGTAGATGTTCTGCCAGGGGTCATGACCCCTTCAGAGATTGTCATGGCTCATCGTGCTGGAGCGAGGATGGTCAAGCTATTTCCGACTAAGAGTCTAGGCCTCGACTATTTTAAAGAATTGCAAGGCCCGCTTCGACACATTCCTATGGTTGCTGTTGGGGGAGTGACATTACAAAATGCAAAGGAATTTTTGGCAGCAGGTGCTGTAGGGATTGGCATAGGTGGTAGTATACTGAATCAGGAAGCGATGAGGAAAGGGAATTATCATGTGATTCGTGAAAAGGCCCGGGCCTTCGTAGAAGCTGTCAAAGAATAAAATAGCGGCTCCGATTCCTTATGCATGGGAGGAGGAGCCTTTCTTATGCTTGCGATATAAAGATTGTATCCACTCAAAATAATATACCTCGCTGATAAACACTAGAATGTAAACCACTCCGGAGTACCAGAGCTTCCACCCTTTGTAGGTTAGAACATTAAACTGAACAGTAGTCCATTCAAAGAGAACAGATAGTATTGCACATATGAGGATATAAGTAACGAGTTTCAGTCCTTTATAATTGTTCTTGTAATAAAAATGGAGGAATAAATATCCGAGAACGGGATACAGGGTAAAATGTGAAATCCCATAGGTGAACTCCCATCTCGGTTTATCCATAAAATCATATAGATCATAAGGTTTGACACCTAAGATATAATCCACGCTCTGAACTAGGAAGATGATGTATATCCAAATACTGATTCGTATAGGCTTTGGGAATAAGGGTTTTATAAAAGCGTAAATGATCACTGAAAGCGCACTAAAAGTAAGTATAAACCAATCATTTAATGTAAGTGCGAGACTCATGAGGTTCCTCCTTATGAATAAAAGAGTGACGGAAAAACTTCATAAATAGGATGCTGCTTACTAAAATGAAGAGCCATTTTGGTACAGACCACCACCAATGCCAGGCATCCAAAACTAATAATCCAGTTGCATGCATGATTCCGTCTATTACAACAAATAAAGTGATGTAAGAGATCAGGGATTTTGCCTTTCTTATGGTATTAGACTGCAGATACACCTGTAAGAACAACAGAATAATAATGGGGGAAATCACAAGTCTCACGACTACTAGTGCCCAATACATCGTTTTGGCGGACGGAGATTGCAAGAAAAAAAATCCAACAGTAAATAAAGCCATGACGTTTTGGTTGATGGTGGCTATGAAAAGATAATTAGCGACTATCTCTAGTTGAGATAACATTTTTTCTTTTTTTGTAAAGTAAAGGAAAAGCAGGGCAGCTAAAATTAAAACAATAAGTAGCAACTTCATTATATTTTCCACTTTCTCACATGGGGTTTTGGGCGTATTATTATTATCTCGAATTTACTAAGATTCAACTCAGTAATTTGAATTTGCAGAACTACTTTATCCGTCGAAGGATGTGGTATGATTAGGATTGGTTTTCATTTGGAAAAATACAAAGGTATATAAGATAGGAGAGGAAGAATGTGAATAATCCTAATGAATCCCGAGACAAGGGAGGGACCTTCGGGAATAAAGAGAATTTTTTAGTCATCATGGTCATGATATTAGGGGTTTTTGTTGCGATTCTGAACGAAACTCTCCTGAATGTGGCCCTGCCCAAAATTATGGGCGAAATCGGGATCTTACCGAGTACGGCTCAATGGTTAACAACAGGTTATCTACTTGTTATTGGCGTGCTGATACCCGTCACCGCTTTTTTAATCCAGCGGTTCTCAACCAGAACACTGTTCCTGACGGCGATGGGGGTATTCACACTGGGGACTTTTATTGCAGCCATTGCCCCGGGCTTTTTCGTCTTGTTAATTGGAAGAGTCTTGCAAGCAGCAGGAACAGGGTTACTCTTCCCTCTACTTACGAATGTCGTGTTCTCTATCGTACCTCTTGAAAAGAGAGGTTCTGCTATGGGGACCATCGGAATTGTGATTACCTTCGCTCCTGCTATTGGACCCACTGTATCGGGGATTATTGTAGAACACTTTAGTTGGCGTATGCTATTCTATAGTGTTTTGCCTATTGCTCTATTTGTAATCGGGTTTGCTTACTTTAAGCTGAAAAATGTGACGGAGACCACGCATCCTAAGGTTGATCTTCCGTCGCTTCTTCTATCTACCCTTGGATTTGGGGGGATCGTATATGGTTTTAGTAGTGCTGGAGAAGGACATGGGGGATGGTCAAGTTATGAGGTTCTTATCCCTGTTACCATCGGGTTGGTCTCTTTGGCACTGTTCACTTGGAGGCAGCTAACGATAGAACAGCCGTTACTTGATTTAAGAACCTTTAAATACAACGTGTTTAGAATGTCGACTGTCATTATGATGGTCGTGATGATGGCCCTGTTCTCGGGTATGATGTTACTGCCTTTATTCTTGCAGAACGGATTAGGGTACAGTCCTTTAGAAGCGGGTTTTATCATGTTGCCGGGTGGTATTGTGATGGGGATTATGTCCCCGATTACGGGAAGGTTATTTGATCGATTTGGGGCGAGGTGGCTTGCCGTTGTTGGATTAGGATTGATGAGTTTGACGCTATGGCAGTTTGCTTTTATTACCGTGTCTACAGCTTACGTTACCATCATGGTATTAAATACGTTTTTTATGCTTGGGATCTCGATGTTGATGATGCCGGTCATGACCAACGCTCTGAACGAGTTGCCTCGTGGGTTGTATCCACATGGGACTGCAATTATTAGTACCCTGCAACAGGTTGCGGGTGCTGTCGGTACGGCGTTACTTGTTACAGTAATGACGAATGGTTCGAGAAGATTTCTTGAAAATTTGGGAGCTTCAAGTGGAACTCCTGATCCTGCCCAACAGGTATTAGCCTTGACGGCTGGAATGAAGAGTGCTTTTTTATTAGCTTTCGCACTGGTTGTAATTGCCTGGATTGCCTCGTTCTTTCTTAAACGTGCTGTTCCACCTGACATGGAACTCAAGGAGAAGCGGATACCTGCGCATTAATTGACTAGGAAAAGAGGTTTAACGTCTATGCGAGTGATGCCATTGGAGAAGCGGGGTATAACAAGGACTCGTATCCTATTAGGTTGCATGGGATTTGGCGGAGGATGGAATGCAGATCCGATTACTGTGGAGGACATCGTGAGAGCGGAAGAAGCAATAGATGTCGCGCTTTCTGTCGGAATTACGATGTTTGATCACGCAGATATTTATACGATGGGAAAAGCGGAAGCTGTATTCGGCAAGATTTTACGTAAACAGTCAAATCTAAGAGAGAAAATCATCATTCAAAGTAAATGTGGGATACGCTTCGCTGATGAGAAAGGACCTGGTAGGTACGATTTTTCCGAGCGACACATCATTCAATCTGTAGATGGAAGTTTACAACGCTTAGGTGTTGACTATCTCGATGTCTTGTTGTTACACCGCCCAGATCCCTTAATGGATCTGGAAGAAGTTTCCAGTGCTTTTCAACAGCTAAAAGGGTCAGGCAAGGTTCGATATTTTGGCGTTTCCAATATGAATAAGGCGCAAATTCATTTACTGCAAACCTACTGTGAGGTTCCCCTTGTCGTTAATCAGTTGGAGATGAGTTTAAATAAACTGGATTGGCTAGATCAAGGAGTTTTGGTGAATCAGAAAGAAGGGATATCCACTCACTTTGCCGATGGCTTACTTGAACATTGCATGATCCATAACATTCAAATTCAGGCCTGGTCTCCTCTAGCCAAAGGTATCTATTCTAGAGAAGATAAGGGTCACTTATCAGAGGTGGAGATCAATACGAGGAAATTGGTAGCGAAGATGGCTGTTGAGAAGGACACAACAAAGGAAGCCATTGTCCTCGGTTGGTTGATGCGACATCCCATAAAGATTCAGCCAGTGATCGGGACGATCAACCCAGAACGGATTAAGAATTGTGAGGATGCGGTGCGCCAGTCTGAGCTGATGACACGGGAGGAATGGTACGCTCTTTATGTGACAGCGCGGGGGGGAAAGCTACCTTAGGGGTTTCAGCCTGAGGGGTGAAAAGCGCGATCCTGTTCCTTACCCTCTTAAGGGACCTTGGTCTAACACATATTGGATGAGTTTTTAAAAACTCAGAGGTACCATTATACGTTCCCTCTGAGTTTTTTCTATATTTGTCCTAAGAGTCCGATATATCCATAGAAGCCGTCATGATTCCAATCAACTCACCTTCCAGATTTCGCAGAGGTTCGCCAAATACGTAATAGGTATGTACGCCATCAGATAATGGAAATCTAATTTTTCCTTTTACAGTTTGCCCAGTATCTTTCACTTTTTGTTTAAGAGACATCAAGTCCAGGATCCCTTGATTCATAGCAAGATCATCATCTCTTTTCCCTATGACGTCCTGGTTCTGAAAGTCGGCATGTGGATTGAAAATCCATGTGTATCGAAGTTCTAGGTCGCAATGAGCAATGATAATAGGGGAGTTTTGTAATGCCAGTTGGAAAGGCTCACGGAGATCATCCATATAAAATGCTGTAGCACTAAACCCCAGTGTCTGAGCAATTTGTTTAGCTACATCCATGCTAGGATTACGACTTCCTTTTTCAATTTGGGCATAATAAGCCCGGTTGATGAAAGATCTAGCAGCAACATCCTCTTGGGTTAGACCTTTCCTCTTTCTTAAGTCTACTAACCAGTTCCTCAAATGATTCACCACTTACTCTCTATTAGGAATAGAACACTATTAAATCTATTTCTTAGGATAAATAGAAGGAATTGTGGCAAGATGCCACATGAGAAAAAAACTTTTATGATGAATTTAATTGTAAAAAATGGTAATATCTTATTACATCTTGTTAAAGACCATCGAAAGAACCATTTTATTGCAGTTCTATTGTTTTTGTAGGATGTCGTGTATCCAACCTTCTTCCCATAAGAGGGTTTTTTAGTAGGTACATCCTAAAACGTTAAGGGATGATAATTATGAAGGAACTTATGAATCAGATGTTTAGCATTATCCTACGATTTATTTTATATGAGATTTTCTGGAGTGACAAAATAAATATTACCGAATCAAAAAAAGGGAAAGCGATAACTGCCCTGTTTGGCAGTTTGTCTATTATTCTGTGTATGTCTTTTCCTTTTGCTTCCTCGTCTGGTTTTATCTATGATTTGCGATATATCCCGCTTGTGTTGATAACGCTATATGCCGGGTATGAGGTATGTCTCTTGGTCAGTCTCATCATGTTTGGATATCGATATATCATTGGCGGGGATGGATTCTACCTCTCTGTTATAATTATGATTTTTGTCATCCCTTTCATCCTGTTTTGGGTCCCTCGCTTCCGTACTTGTAACCCTAAGAAACGAGTGATGATGGGAGTTCTTGTTTCGTTTGGTGTTGCTGTCATCGATCTGATCGTTTCTATAGCTTGGATCCCTGACCTCTTTGGAAAGGAGATCATTTCCTATATCCTCTTGTCTATTCCTTTTGTAACCATCGGTATGGCCATAACGATTTCACTAATTGAAAGAATCAAACAGAACAATGCAATTCAACAACAGTTGCGGGAGGCAGAAAAGTTAAAGGTGGTCAGTCAACTTGCTTCGTCCATTGCTCATGAAGTAAGGAATCCCCTTACTGTCGTTCGTGGTTTTATTCAACTCTTTATTGAGGGAAATACCACACCAGATAAACGGCAACAATATTCTAAGATTATGCTAGAAGAGTTAGAAAGGGCTCAGTTTATTATTGATGATTATCTAAGCTTTGCTAGGCCTGAGATCGGCAGAATTGAAGTGATTGATGTAAACTCCATCGTGTCTAATGCTACGAACATCATGTCCTCTTATGCTACAGCTAATGGTGTAGATATTGTACAGAACCTTGATGAGAATCTGTATCTTCAAGCGGATAAGAGAAAGCTTACCCAGGTCATTGTCAACATTGCAAAAAATGCTGTAGAAGCTATGCCCCACAGTGGAACTTTGGAATTTCGTACAGAGACTAGAAACGATGAAATTTTGATTCATATTATTGATGAAGGCATCGGAATGAGCCAAGAACAAATAGAGAGATTAGGCTTTCCATTTTATTCAACGAAGGATAAGGGTACAGGTTTAGGCATGATGGTCAGTTTTCAGATCGTCAGGATGATGAACGGAAGAATACAAGTGCAAAGTGAATTAGGAAAAGGAACTCAATTCTCCATTTTATTGCCTAGGTGGAAGGAGGGCACCTAGGGTAGACTGGGGAGGACATAGGATTCGTTCATATCAACGAATCCCTTGTCTGCATTAAAGGTTTCGGATCATTGTTTTAATTTGTTCCACTTTGCGAAAGCGCAACAAATTTCCTTATTGATTACCTATTTTCAATCTATGGATTCGTGACCTGCTTCACTCATCATGTCCATAAACCTAGCTAGCGCTGTCGTCGTGATAGCGTCTTTTCGTCGTATGAATAGGGTTTGAACAGACGAGTAAGGCTCTGGGATGGAATGATAGGTAAGGGTACTGGACTGAACATGTTTTTCTATTACGGAGAAGGGAAGCAGGCTAACACCCAAACCGGCAGAGACACAACCCAAAATGGCTTCAAGTGTACCAAATTCCATGATTTTAGGATCTATAATTCCCTCTTGGTGCATCCACTGTTGGAGCTTGGCTCGGTAGGAACATCCGGCACGAAAAACAAGTAAAGTGCGAGTTCGAATGTCTCCTAGAGAGCACAAGGGTGGATGAATTTTATCCGTGATGAGGACGAGTTTTTCTTCGATAACGACCTTCTGAATAAGGTCAGGGTGGTCGATTGGGCCAGCGACAAATGCTCCGTCTAATTCATACTGCAGGACACCTTGAACATGCTGCTCAGTTGGACCTGTTACAAGAGAAAGATCGACGTCAGGGTATAGATGGTGATACTGAGAAAGAAGGCGCGGGAGCCGAACGGCTGCCGTTGTCTCCATTGAACCTAGTCGTAATGGCCCTTTAGGGGTATGATCGTCTTTCATGGCTTTTTCTGTTTCATCAATGAGGTGAGAGATTCGTTCAACGTATCCAAGTAGTAGTTGTCCTTTAGTTGTGAGTGTAATTCCTCTATTATGTCGGTAGAACAAGGTAGTTTGATACATGGTTTCTAATTGTTGAATTTTAGTTGTTACATTTGATTGGGCGTAATTAAGCTCTTGGGCCGCACGTGTAATACTGCCCGCCTTAACAACCGTTTGGAACACTTTAAGTGCTTGTAAATCCAAAAAAAATGCACCTCTCTCGTTATTGCCGTTTTCTTTCATTTTGCCATCTTTTTTTCAGATGGGAAAGATCTTTTTTCTGTATTTTACCAGATAGTGAAATCAGATTATGATAAAGAAGACCTAAGAGTGAAGGAGGTGACGAGAATCAATGGAGAGACATCCTGTTTTTGCCTTGATCGGAGGGGGATTCGCTCTAATCATTGCCATGGGGATCGGGAGATTTGCCTACACACCTCTATTGCCCTTAATGCAAAACGATGTTGAGTTCTCGAACGCTGTGGCGGGGTATCTTGCTTCTAGTAACTATGCCGGTTACTTTCTAGGAGCGATGCTTGCAGGGATGACGTCAAGGAGAAGTAGAGCTGTTTTTTTAAAGCTGGGTATAATTTTCAGCATCTTAACCACGGCGTTCATGGGATTGTATCCATCCTATTGGTTATGGTTTATCTGGCGCTTTTTATCTGGAATGGCGAGTGCCTTCGTCTTTGTGTTGGCAACAGGTATAGTCATGGATCAGTTGGCTTCAAGGGGGAAGATGAATTGGTCCGGTATATTCTATGGAGGGGTTGGACTGGGAATATGTTACACTGGACTCATTGTTCCTCTGTTACAACATTCATATGGATGGAAGGGTGCTTGGATGGGACTGGCTGCAACCGGTGTCGTACTCTTCCTCTTTGTCTGGTTTTTACTAAGAGATGAGAGGACGACGTCCGAACCTAGCATGACACAAGATTCTCTTGTCAAGCTCAAGCTTCCTTCGAAGAAATGGCTTCCTTGGTTGATTGCAGCATATGGGTGCGAAGGACTCGGATATATCGTTACCGGGACGTTCATCGTGTCCTTTGCTGATCGACTTCCTGAATTTTATGGTGATGCGACAAGAGTATGGATATGGGTGGGAGTAGCTGCCATTCCTTCTTGTATGTTGTGGTCCATGCTCGGAGGGAAGATAGGATGGGTACGTTCGCTTGGGCTTGCTATGGTTCTCCAGTCTATAGGAATGGTTGTCCCTGTTTATTGGTCATCACCCATGGGTTTTACGGTAGGTGCATTATTATTTGGAGCTACATTTATGGGTATAACGACACTAGCTACTATGTTAGCAAGGCAAATCAGCCCATCCAACAGCAGTAAGGTTATTGGCATTCTTACGTCGTTCTATGCTCTTGGGCAAATGATAGGACCTAGTGCTGCTGGCATTCTATCCTCCGTTACGCAGAGTTACCATGAAGTTTTAATTGGAGCAGCAGGAGTGGTAGCGGTAGGGGCAAGTCTATTATGGGTAGGCCTTCAATTTGAGAAAAAAGCCGTTCGCTTAACGAGTACAGATTACTTATAAAATAAACGAAATGAGGTCAAACGCTATGCCATATGTTAACATTAAAATTACAAACGAAAATGTAACCCCTGAGAAAAAAGCGGAATTAATTAAAGGCGTTACCCAGCTACTTGTAGATGTGCTAGGTAAGAACCCCAATACGACGGTTGTCGTTATTGATGAAGTGGAAACAGATAATTGGGGAATTGGGGGCGAGAGTGTTACCGTACGGAGGCAACAAGGGAAGTAAAAGGGAGAGGATAACATGTATATACCTTCATCTTTTGAAGTGAAGGAGAAGGAATCGTTATACGAATTTATAGAGAAGAATAGCTTTGCTATCATTTTTTCGCAAACGGAAAATGGCCCTTACGCAACCCATGTCCCTTTATTGTTAGAACGGGAAGAAGGATGCTTGTATGGACACATGGCGAAAGCCAATCCTCATTGGAATAGTAGGGAAAATGAAGTCCTAGTCGTTTTCTCCGGTCCGCATACGTATATTTCGCCTTCGTGGTATGAGACCACACTAGCCGTTCCAACATGGAATTATGTTGCTGTTCATGCATATGGAAAGCTAGAACTAATCGAAGATCCTGAGGAACTGAGACGCATTCTTGACGACTCCGTGAACGTTTATGAATCAACTATGCCTAACCCCTGGAGTATGAGCAGCGTAGATTCAACCTTTATCTCCAACCTATCGAAGGGAATTATAGGGTTCCGAATTGAGATCGAGAAGCTAGAGGGAAAGTGGAAACTAAGTCAGAACCATTCGAGGGAGCGACAAGATAGAGTGATTGAAGCCCTAGATAGTCAAGGGGATGAGAATTCCATTCAGATCGCTAACCTAATGAAAAAGAATAGAAATGAATAATAAAGGAAGGTGACCCCACACCCAAGTTTATGGGGTTACCTTTTTTAGTTTAATCGGGAAAATCGGAGGAATGGTCCGTTGAGGTATAAATAACTTTAATTCAGGGGAATTTTAATAAGACAGTTTACCTATTATTAAATGTTTGTAAAAAAAACATATCTGATTTTCTCATCCCGTGTTATCCTAAGATTATATAAACATTATGGGGTGAAGAGTATGCAACTTACTGAGCAACATACTGAAGCCAAAAAGGGGCTAACAACATTTTCAAGGACCAATCCATTTCAAGCTAAAGTTCTCAAAAATGTAAACCTAAACGGAGAAGGATCTAGCAAAGAGACCAGGCACATCGAGTTATCATTAGAAGGATCCGGCCTATCCTATATTCCTGGTGATGCCTTAGGTATTGTCCCTTCCAATGATCCTCAACTAGTGGCTTTACTTCTTGAGGAAATGAAGTGGGATGACGAAACGTTAGTTGAAATTAACAAGCAAGGAGACACACTTCCACTGAAGGAAGCGTTAACATCCTACTTTGAAATTACGTTGTTATCGAAAAAGATTCTACAGCAAGCAGCCGAGTTCACAGTCAACGAGGATCTGAAGAATCTTTTATTAGTTGAAAACGCAAATCAACTGAAGGAGTATACCGTAGGACGTGACTTGCTTGATATGTTGCGTGATTTCGGTCCTTGGAACGCTTCTGCTCAAGACATTGTTTCCCTATTAAGGAAGATGACACCACGTCTGTATTCCATTGCGAGTAGCATTGCGGCTAATCCTGAGGAAGTGCATCTAACGATTGGAGCTGTTCGTTACGAAGCGCATGGTCGCTTACGTAAAGGGGTTTGTTCCGTTTTATGTGCTGAACGTCTTGATGAAGGCGACACGCTGCCAGTATTTATACAGCCTAACAAACACTTCCATCTGCCCGAATCTCTTGATAAAGATATTATCATGGTTGGGCCAGGGACAGGCATTGCGCCATTCCGTTCCTTTATCCAGGAACGTGCGGTTACTAAAGCATCCGGTAAATCATGGCTATTCTTTGGTGACCAAAAATCCGCAACTGATTTTCTTTACCAGGACGAGCTGCAACAGTACCAGCAAAATGGTGTCCTGACAAGATTGGAAACAGCATTCTCTCGTGATACGGAACAGAAGGTATATGTACAACACAAAATGCTTGAAAATAGCAAAGAACTGTTTAATTGGTTAGAAAATGGAGCTTACTTCTATGTTTGTGGAGACAAGCAATATATGGCCAAAGACGTTCATAATACACTCATCGACATTATTGAAAAAGAAGGTGCGATGACGCGTGATGCAGCTGAAGCCTATCTAAATGATATTCAAGAAAAAGGACGCTACCAACGTGACGTGTATTAAAAGGTAAGTGAAAAAAGAGTGACTTTATACCGCATCCAGCGGATATAGTCACTCTTTTTTTTTAGGTGTGATGTTATTTACACAAAGCATCAGCGGATAGTGACCTATATCACTGTCAAAATTCGAAACAAGTGATAAGGTTCAGATAATAGATAGAAAAGGGGAGGGCTGGAAACCGTGAGAAGGACGATTACTTGGCAGTTAGGGGTTATTATTATTGTTGTCATATTTGCTTCGATGATCATATCTTCCTTATCCAACTACTGGGTTAGTTACAAGAAGACTTATGAAGCAGCAGGAATTGAGGCGGTTGGCTGTGCTAATATTACCACCGGTTTAGTTAAACCAAACGATATAGAGGAGATTGTTAAAGGGAACGAAGAAAAATTAATAGCCTTGCAAAACACACTTAATTGGACAACGGACCATAAAAGTCTTTTTGAAGCGCATTATATTCTCCTCCTTGACGGGACTGTGCTAGCTGCAGATGCCAATCTACAGAGTCAAGGTTTTAAAGCGGGCGATTCGTTTTATATTGATCAAGAAGTGTTGAATAAAATGAAAGAAACGGGGCATCCTCATTATTCCCCTGTTTACGAGTTTGGCGGAATGAAACGAGTGACGGGGTACGCCCCTATTTTTCAAGATCATGATCCAAGTAAAGAGATATTGGCTTTAAACGCGATTGATTTTAATGCGGATATCATTACCGCTAGGACATGGGAATCGGTAATGGGCACTTTCGTTATGGGGTTATTCCCGATGACCCTTGCTTCGATCATTACGATCTGGCTCATTCGAAGAAGAACAAAACCGATTAGTGATTTAATCGAGTATGCGAAGAAAATTGCGGATGGAGATTTGTCCATTAAAGATGTACATACGAACAACAAGGATGAAATTGGGGATTTAGCGATGACCTTAAACCTCATGGCTCACCATGTCCGCGTGCTCATTCAGAAAGTTCATTCAAGCTCGGAACAGGTCACCACTTCTTCTGGAGTATTGTTATCGAGAGCGGAGCAAACTCATCATGCTACAAAACAAATTGCTGACACGATGAGAAGCGTTGCAAGCAGTGTAGATAATCAAGTAGGGTATGTGGATGAAACCACGAATACGGTAAGAGATATGTCTAAAGGTGTTAAGGAAATGGCTAATCGGACACATTCAGTCTCGGTAACTGCCTTGGATGCTTCTGGAAAAGCCTCCGAAGGGGGCCAAGCGATCGAGGTGGCAGAGCAACAGATGCATTCCATTCATCAAACCGTAAATGGATTAGCGGACGTGGTAAAAGGGTTAGGGGCTCGTTCGGAAGAGATTGGCGAGATTATTAAAGTGATTGGTGGGATCTCTGCTCAGACCAATCTTTTAGCACTTAATGCAGCTATTGAAGCAGCAAGAGCAGGGGAACAAGGACGTGGTTTTGCCGTGGTAGCCAGTGAGGTTCGCAAGCTTGCTGAGCAATCCGCCACTTCAGCGACGCAAATCTCTCAGCTAATCTTTGCTATCCAAGAGGAAACACAGAAGGCTGTTCATTCAATGGAATTGGCGATAAAAGAAGTAGAAACCGGCATAGGGGTAGTCCACACGGCTGGAGAATCCTTCGGTCAGATTCGAGCCTCTATTGATGAGGTTACGATGCAAATCCAGGAGGTTTCTGCTGCGGTACAACAAATGGCAAGCGGTGCAGAACTTATTGTTCAAGCTATGCAGTCCATAGACAACGGTGTGGCAATCACAGCATCGGGGACACAGGAAGTCTCTGCTGCAACGGAAGAACAATTAGTCTTCTTAGAGGAAATTTCAAGTTCTGCTCATTCTTTATCCAGTATGGCGGAAGAATTACAGGTATTAATCAAAACGTATAAGGTGTAGGCATAGTAAAAGCTCAATCCGTCATTCTTATGGATTGAGCTCTATGCTTTATTTTGCGTTAAGTACACGTGGAAAGAGGATGTAATTTTCTAGATGAACATGGGCGAAAGTATCCGTCTCTAGCTCCTCAAGTTTCTTAAATGTAAGCTGATAAGTCATGCAAGCTCCCTCTGGAGGAGTATAGTCCTTGGTGATCTCTCGCATTCTAAACAGAATGTGGCCAGCACCCTCATGTTCATTTTCCAATTCATAGATTCCATCGCGAAGCTTGGCTAAACGTTCAGGAGTTGGACTACTTTCATATTCAAGGATGGCTGGGAAGATGAGTTCTTCCTCTTTCTTTGTATGATCCTCCAACTCTTTCTTCAATTTATGGAATAGGGTATGCAGTTCTTCGAGCTCTGGTCGATCGGAGCCATGGACACGCAAAATCTTAGTAACATAGGGACTAATCTCCGGAAGTTGCTGGGAGAGATAGGTGTGATGGGTTTGAAGAATATGGTTGATTGTTTCATGGTAGGAAGCTTGTGTCCAATCTTTATCCTCTTGTGGAGCCTGGCTTACTAAAGCTAGCGTATTTAGTTGTTCAAGGATATCCTCACTATTGAGATTTTTCTCATCCAACACTTGGCCTATCGGACGATTGCCCCCGCAGCAGAAGTCAATTCGATACTTCTTTAAGATAGAACTGGCTTGAGGCACTTGTATAACGATCTCTCCAGTATGGGTTGCACGATCAAATCGTAACATGTCTTATCCCCCTTAATTTAGATGTCTTTTACATCTTTATTGTAAGACGAAAGGAGACTGATTTCCGTGATGGATATCACTTTTTTTGATATGCTAGAATTAGAAGCAAAGACCGGCTTAGCCTAACGACATTTCCAGATAGAAAGAGGTGAACTTACATGAAGGAAAAGACAACAATTGTTTGGTTTCGAAGGGATCTTCGCATCCATGACAACCCGGCGTTATGGGAAGCCGTGCAGCGGGGAGTGGTTCTACCTGTTTTTATCTGGGAAGATTGTATGTCAGAGCAGGCTACTTCTTGGTGGCTACATCAATCCCTTGCTCAACTAGAACAGACCCTCCAAAAATTGGGGTCGAGGCTGATCCTGAGACAAGGTTCGAGTCTTGTGGTTCTAAAGGAAATACTGAGAGAGACGAACGCTGATGCCCTATATTTTACCCAAAGGTATGAACCGACGATAAGTGATGAAGATAAACAAATAAAGCAAGCATTGCGGGAATATGTTGAGGTTCGGAGCTTTCATGCCCACTTGTTGTTTGAACCCAACTCTATTTTGACGCAACAACAACAGCCTTATAAGGTATTTACTCCATTTTGGAAGCAATCGAGGAGAAGGGATGTAACTGTTCCACTTCCGAGTCCTGGCAAAATCCCAACCTTTCAGGGAAATGTAGAAACCGTTTCGTTGGAAGAGTTAGGTCTATTGCCTAAAGTCAAATGGTATAATAAATTTTCTTCGTATTGGACACCCGGGGAAAATGGAGCTATGCTTCGATGGAAGGAATTCGCTGAAGGGAGATTGGATGGCTATTCAACGAAAAGAGATTTTCCATTCTCCTCTCACGCTTCAGGATTATCTCCGCACCTTGCGTGGGGAGAGTTGAGTCCAAGATGGATATGGCATAACCTCAAGGAAATCAGCGACATTAGTGAAAATCAGGAGCATGTTGAAGCCTTCCTTAGACAGTTGGTTTGGAGAGATTTCGCTTATTGCCAATTACAATATTTTCCTCGTATTACGAATTCTCCTCTACGGGCGGAATTTTTGTCCTTTCCATGGGAAGAGGATGAGGAAGCCTTTAAGCAGTGGAAGCAAGGACAAACCGGTTATCCATTTGTAGATGCTGGTATGAGGGAGTTGTGGGAAACAGGGTGGATGCATAATAGGGTTCGGATGATTGCCTCCTCTTTTCTTGTCAAGCATCTCCTCATTCCATGGAAAAAGGGAGCTAACTGGTTTGAAGAAACATTACTTGATATGGATATAGCTAATAATACGATGGGGTGGCAGTGGGTTGCGGGCTGTGGATTCGATGCATCCCCTTACTTCCGGGTTTTTAATCCTATTACACAAGGGGAGAAGTTTGATCGCAATGGGGATTACATACGCAGATGGGTCCCTGAACTTGAAGGTTTACCTAGTGAATATATCCATCGCCCATGGACGGCTCCTCAGCAAGTTTTGCAAGCAGCAGGGATTGAGTTAGGAAACACCTATCCTTTACCTATCATTGATCACTTGTATGCGAGGGAAAGAGCCTTAAATGCCTATCAGATGATAAAAAAGTAAAAGATTCGAGAATTATATTACATTGATGTAAAGAAAGTACGGTATTATTTGGATTAACGGAGGGACTCTTTCCATTCTTTAAGTATGCGACGGTTAATGTAATCGTAGAGATCTTCAACACTGTCACAGGCAATGGTCTTACCATCTAGTTGGGCGAAAGGTTCTTTTTTGCAAGTTTTACATTTTCCAAGGCAATCCTTGCGTTTAATATTGACTCCTTTATATATGGATTTTAAGGTTTTATACAATTTCTTAGTTTCAGAAGCATTCTTTTTACAAAAGGATAGTTTCTGCATGGCCCTTAACACCCCTCAATCAAACTGATAATCATTATCAAAATAACCTCTAAGATTATCCTATCAGAAACCAATTTCCTCGTCATCTAGAAAAAATTCACATCTGGGATTCGAAAAGTTTGTATGCGAATAAAGGTGACATACTAAAACAACAGCCATCTCCATTAAGAGGTGGCTGTTGCAAGAATCAACAATAAGAGCTAATGACTCCGTGAAGGCGAGAGGCCGTAGCTTGAACCCCACGATTCACTTCCTGGAACGGAAGAAATATGGAGACCTTAGACTCATCTAGATCTAAACTTTCAGCAAGGAACGATACAAGCCCTCGAGCCTTCCGATCGATTTCCATCATGACACGTATACCGTCTCTTTGTACAAAAAAGACCAATTCGATTTCATCTAACTTTCCCCTGAATGCTCCGCTGGTTGGTACAAATTCAAACTCTTGAATTAAGCCTATTGAACTTCGGCCAAATGGAAGATTTTCTGCTTTTCTCAACGTGAAACCAAGAGATTGTGTTGCTTCCAATACTGTTTGAACAGCTTCATGAGGTCGAATGGTAACAAAATCTCGATCAGTTGGGTCCATTGCTAAAGAGATATCCATAGCGGTTTGAAGCCAGATTTTGCTGTTGCCAATGGTAATAGGGGTGTCCATAGGGATTGGGAAAGAGAAGGACAAATCTTTGCGTTCCCCTCTTGCAATGGTAAATCCAGATACAGCTCTATGGGACATAAATGAAACATTCTGCTTAACCTTTTTGTCATCCACTTCCTTGATGACTTCAGTTACTAAACGAAGATCTATTCCATTGATCTCTTGGTCGATGTTTCCGCCCTGGATCAAAAGAGTCCCTGTGAGATTTTCACCGGCAGTATAAGTGTTCTTATCTAGTTTCGCATCTACTTTAGCAGCGCCAATTCCTATACTAGCTTTGACCTTGTCAAAAAAAGACATCATGTTTTCCCCCTAACGTAATGGAATCCTTTTCCTCTTGATAGTACCATTACTTGTGTCTTGTCGTCACTATGTACTGTGAAGAATTTGTTATATCCTACTGCGAAACCATAGCTACGGTTCTTATTGTGTTAGAATAGCATATCGATCGTTATTTTCGATGAAAATGATGAAAAACAATCGTTAGAATTGTTGCTTGATTTATCATATCCTATTTCCAAGGAGGGGATAGGATATGAAGCTAATGGTCATTTTGATTCAATGGTTTGGTTTTAAGAGAAAGGGTAAGTCACAAAGATCTAAGGATGAAAGGCTCAGTGATCAGCTGGAGAGAGAACTTGAAAAAAGACAAATGGATAACGATAGATATTATGTGTAAGAAGTACTCTATTAAATAGAGTGCTTTTTTTATTTGAGGACAAGTCCTTATACTCCATTTAAACAACCCAATAAAGAAAAAAGGCACTTCTATGCAGAAGGCCTGTTCTCCAATCTATTATTTAAATTTTCTATCCTGCAATTAATCCCCTGGATCGATTGATACAATTCCATTCGTTCACGCCAATTCAACTTGGGGTCTAACACGTCATTCTTAAGTCTTTCCTTCAGCTCCATCAGCTCATGAATATTGGAAATGAGCTCTAACCGATATAAATCTAACTTCATAAAAATTACTCCTTTCGGTAGCCCGGCTACCATGGTTTATACATAAACTTTAGGCCCGTGGCTTTGCGTCTTCATCTTTCAATGAATTTGCTATTATCGAGGTTTCTCTTTATTTTTACCATAAGTTCCTCGTTTTGGGAAGGCTTTTTTGCATTCTTCTATCAAACTTGGTCATTGGTAGGAATTGCTATCATGATATAATGAAGACGTTACTAGAATAGCGAAGGATGGTGTTCGGTGATGTCAAAGTTCTCTGCCCTAGTTGTAAATAAAGTTGACGATCAATTTACAGTTGATATCAAGCAAATGACATTCGACGATTTACCAAGTGGAGATGTCACGATTCGCGTAGCTTATTCAAGTGTTAATTTTAAGGATGGACTAGCTGCTGATCCGAAGGGACGTATTGTGAGGTCTTATCCGTTTATTCCTGGAATTGATTTAGCTGGAACCGTGGTTGCATCTGACGATTCCCGTTATCGTGAAGGGGATGAGGTGATTGTAACAAGTTATGAACTGGGTGTGAGTCATTTTGGAGGTTTTAGTCAATATGCTCGTGTACCAGGAGATTGGGTGGTCCCCCTCCCTAAGGGATTAACCCTGAAGGGTGCGATGGTTTTAGGGACGGCGGGATTTACAGCGGCGCTTTCTATTCAGCGTTTAGAGGAAAACGGTTTGAAACCCGATAAAGGGCCTGTACTGGTAACAGGAGCAACAGGTGGGGTAGGCAGTATTGCTGTTTCGATGTTGAGTTTGAATAGCTATCATGTCGCCGCAAGCACAGGCAAGGAATCAGAGCATGAGTACTTACATCACCTTGGAGCTAAGGAGATCATCAATAGAGGAGAGTTAACGCCAGAAAAGATAAGTCCACTTGATCAACAACGCTGGGCGGCTGCTGTTGATCCGGTTGGGGGGAAGACCTTGGCTTATGTATTAAGTACGACTCAGTACGGGGGATCCGTTGCTGTTAGTGGATTAACGGGGGGAGGCGAGGTTCCAACAACCGTTTATCCTTTCATTTTACGCGGCATTAATCTCCTCGGAATTGATTCCGTTTACTGCCCTATGGCTACACGCCTCAAAATCTGGGAGCGATTGGCGAATACCTTCTCAACGAACCGTCTATTAGACGACATCGCTACCGAAGTTCGATTAGATGAATTACCCGAAGTGTTATCAAGGATTGTGAAAGGGAATGTTCGTGGGCGCAGTGTTGTAGGTTTGCAATAGTTATTAAAAATTGTCTAGGATAACTTAATCACAAAAATCCAGTACAAGATACTGGATTTTTTTTCTAATTCATAGTATCATTGCTTCAAGTCATTCGATGGAGGTCGAACGTCGTTGTGTATTCTATAAAAGTGAAATATTCCCCTGTTTATGAGCTAATTAATAGCTTCTATGCTTATATTTACTACCCTAATCTAAAGGGGATTACGCTAGATGATCAATGGTTGAAGAAGATACGAGAACGACTTCCTCAAGATTATGCGGAAACACTATTAGATGAACGCTGGGAGGTTCTTCATCGTACGGTGCTGTTAGTTTCCCAGTGCCCCAACGCTGAGACGGTGGAAGGATTTTTAGGGTGGTTAGAACAGCTGCCTGCAGGAGAATTATATGAAAGACTATCTCCATGGGTTCAGACGATTCCTCTTAATCTAGCGGAAGTCAGGGACCAAGCTGTATGGCTTTTACAACGCTGGCACGAGTATTATTTTCAGTTTTTTGATCAGTCGTGTCTCAGAGACTTGCAAGAAGAGGCGCATACTTTAATGTCTCGTCTCGAAGTAGAGAAGCCGGTTGATTTGATCGACCAAGTGACAGGTGGCATTTATATTGAACCGGTACAAGAATTACAAGAAGTCATCTTAGTACCTCAATACCACTGCGCACCAAGCACGATTCTGGATTTTTACCGTGCAATAGCGGTCTGCCTATATCCTTTGCGACCTAACTCACAGGGGAAAGAGGCAAGACAAAATGTGCTTCAGATCGCCCAATGTCTAGGGGATGAGAGGCGCTTAACTATATTACAATACCTTAGTAGGGAACCAAGGACACTGATTCAGATTCATCAACATCTGAAGCTTGCTAAAAGTACAGTCCATCATCATATGACCTCTCTTCGCCGAGCGGGGCTTGTGAGGGCTCACTATATCAACAGTACGAATGTTGCCTATTATAGCCTTCGGGATTCTTTTATTGCGCAGCTAGATCATAGCTTGAAATTTCTTCTCTTTCGTATGGAGGATGAATGAAGTCACTGCTATCGGACTTAAGAGAAAACCATATTGTGGTCAATACGTTACTCATAGGAACTATTTTTGTATCGCTGACCAGTTCGATGAGTATGCCTTTTCTAGCAATTTACTTATTAGAAACCACGAAGTTGGATTATGCCACCATTGGATTAATCGTGGGGGCAGGACCTCTAGCTGCAACGCTTGGGGGTTTCGTCGGGGGATATCTGTCTGACCTGTTGGGAAGAAGTCGTTTAATGTTCTTATCGTTAGTTATTCTTACTTTATCCTTCATCGGATTCGTCTTTGCGACTCATACCTTAATATTGCTGGGGCTTAGCTTAACAAGAGGGATTTCTGCTTCCTTTTTCAACACTATTTCTAAAGCGCTTATGGGCGACCTGACACTTGAGGAAAAGCGGCTACGTATGTTTTCCTATCGCTACTTAGCAATTAACCTAGGATTCTCCATTGGCCCTATGATAGGTACTTTTTTAGGATTTGGAGGGAGTATGCAAACCTTCCTGCTAGCAGGGGGAATTTACCTTTTATATGCTGCCGTCTTATGGAGACAAGTAAACCAAAGTAAAATCCATGAAGCTGCTGCAACAGAATCAAAAGTATCGATAAGCTATACCTTAGGTGTCCTCCGTCGAGATACGCCATTGCTCCTTTTTCTTATAGGCGGCACACTCTTGATGACGGTACATGGACAGATGTCGGTTACTTTATCTCAATATTTGAAAGAAAATATAGTAGATGGGGTACGGTTATTTGGCGTGTTAATGAGTATTAATGGACTTACGGTATTGCTTTTACAAATTAAATTAACTCAGTGGTCAGAGAGATTCTCTAACTTTAGGCGAATTGGGGTGGGGTGTTTCCTCTTTCTCTGTGGGGAAATTGGGTTTGCTTATTCAGTTCATTGGACAGGATTTATTCTTGCTATGATGATCTTTACGATTGGAGAAATATTAGTGGTGCCAGCGGAATATGCCCAAATTGATCAGATTACACCCCAGGGAATGCGTGGGACTTTCTATGGAGCACAAAGCTTTTGTGAATTAGGCAGCTTTCTTGGGCCTTGGGCAGGTGGGATGATCCTCTCTACATTTGGAGGGAAGACCATGTTTCTTACTCTTGGGATCGTATCCATAACAAGCCTAGTTTTTTATTGGAAGGGTCAGCAAATTTTCAAGAAAAAGAGGACAGGATCAACGCCGTCATGGCAAGTTGGATATTGACTTTATGAACTGTGTACACTACTATTACAGTATCCTTCATAAGGAGGAATGAGTTCAGTGAATAGTGAATTTACGATAGCCGTTCACAGTCTTGTTTTTTTAGCTTATTTACCTGATCATATGGCCAGTAGTGATTTAATAGCGAAGAATGTTTCCACCAATCCTGCAAGAATTAGGAAGATTATGAGTTGTTTGCGTAAAGGTGGTTTCGTCAAGACCAAAGAGGGAATTGGCGGAGGGTATATTCTGAATGGTGAACCCGAAGACATTACCTTAGCTCAAATTTATCGTACGGTATCCTGCGGTACCATTAAGCCGCATTGGTGTACCGGTGATCCGGATGAGGATTGTCTCGTCTCTTCTAAAATTCAAGTCGTTATGGATGACATCTTCGATGAAGCTGACCTGTATTTTGAGAGATATCTGGATCAGATTACGATAGCCTCAGTTCTGAAGAAAATTAAACAATGTCAATGATATTGTTTAATTTTTTGGAATAAATGTATATAATTTTATTACAGTTTGAACGGAAGATAGACCTAAGGATATGCACATAATACAGGTTATGAATGAGTATAAGAGAAAACGGAGTGAAAATTTATGTTAAATTTTGTACTGCACTCTCCTACGAGAATCCACTTCGGACAAGGGGTAGTGAACCAAACCGGGGACATTGTAAGACAACATGCGAAGAAGGTTTTACTAGTTACAGGTCGTTCCTCAACAAAAAAGACTGGAACACTACAAAAGGTTATGGCCTCTTTAGAAAAAAGTGGTGTCGAAATGGTATTGTTTGATCGAGTGGAACCCAATCCCCGAGCTACGACAATTGATGAAGCGGGAGAATTAGCCAGGAAGGAACAATGTGAGCTCATCATTGGTCTTGGTGGAGGATCTGCTATGGATGCGGCGAAGGCCATCGCTACTGTCGCGATATCCGGTCGGCCGATACATGAATACATTCGAGGGAATCAAACCAGATTATGGAAAACCTTACTCCCTATTCAACAAGCGCTTCCTATTATTACGATTCCAACCTTAGCAGCGACAGGATCTGAGGCGAATTCGGGTGCCGTGATTACGAATTGGGAAACGAAAGAAAAATCGAGTATTTCAGGTCCTGGTTTGTTTCCGAAGGAGGCCATTCTCGATCCAGAACTGACATACAGCGTGCCAACGAATTATACTTCGGATGGTGCTGTAGACATCTTTACTCATCTGTACGAGGCTTACATGACCGGAGATGAGCAAGCTAACGTACAGGATGAAATTACAGAGGGACTTATTCGCAACGTCGTTCGTTACGCCAAACAAGCCATCGATACTCCTGATGATTACGAAGCACGTTCCCACCTGTTATGGTCTAGCACCTTAGCGCTAATAGGGATACCGAATGCAGGAAGAGGGGGAAGCTTCCCAGTTCACCAGATGGAGCATACTTTGTCCGCTTACTATGATATTTCTCATGGGAGAGGCCTCGCCATTCTCACTCCTGCCTATTTCCGAAGAGTGGTGAAGGAGGATCGCCCACATCGTTTGGCACGCCTTGGCCGAGCGGTATTTCAGGTGTCAGCTCCTAATGATGTAGAGGCAGCGGAAGCGACTATACAAGAGGTAATCAAGTGGTTTAAGGAATTGAATGTTTATGACACTCTTGAAGCGGTTGGGGTTGCAAAGTCTGATCTTCAAATGATGGCAGAAGAAACCATCCGTATTAGTGGAGGGGACCAGAACTATATAGCAGGAACGAGATCTTTGTATGCCAAAGACATTCTGAGTATTTTTGAGGAAGTATATCATACACAGGTGTAGCATCATTTTAGGGGGCCATTTATGGGCTCCTTTTCACGGGATTAACTGTAACAAAAATTATTTTATTTTTAGCAGAGTCCTCTAGTAGGAAACCTAACAACAACAAATTTGGAGGTAAAATAATGACCCTAAAAATTCGAGTATATTCCGATTATGTTTGACCGTTTTGTTTAATAGCGGAGGGTCCGCTAGAAGAGGCGATGAAAGGAAAAGATGTGGAAGTCGAATGGATGCCCTTTGAATTGCGCCCCTATCCTCAACCAACGTTAAAGCCTGAGGGAGATTATTTGCAAATGGCATGGAAGCAGTCCGTTTATCCAACTGCAGAACATTTCGGAACTAAGATGGTGTTGCCGAGGGTATCGCCTCAACCGTATACACATTTAGCCTTTGAAGGATACCAAATGGCTAAAGAACAAGGTAAAGGAAATGAATATAATCACCGAATGCTTACAGCCTTCTTTCAAGACGAACTGAATATTGGTGATATTGATGTGCTTACTCAACTAGCTGGAGAGATTGGACTTAACGAACAGGATTACAGAGGGGCCTTAGAGACGAGAAAATACAAGGAGGTTCATCAAGAAGCTTTACGTCATGCGTATGAAGAAGCGAATATTCAAGCCGTTCCGACCTTTTATATTGGTGAACGTAAGTTGCAAGGTCTTTATAGTAAGGAGTCCTTAGAACAGGTTATCCAACAAGAATTGGAGAAAACTCCGTCTATTCATAAGGATGGTTTAGTCTGTGGAATAGATGGATGTGAATAAGAGAGGGAGAAAAAGAAAATGCTTGCCTTAATCCTAGGGATCTTAACTAACACTTTGTTGTTCACTCTTTACCGGAGATATGTTCCGGTAGGGAATGTACCATGTATAGATAGGGATCAAATCGTCCCGAGAGAAGATGTATTGTTGTTAGATGTGAGGGACTACAACATTGCGACGATGCACCCTGTAAAAGGGGTGTTACAACTTCCTTACGCCTATCTAAAGCGACACTATGGAGAAATTGAACGTAAGGATATCATTATTGTGACAAGTGACCAGCTGTTGCTCAATCTGAGTGTTCGATTCCTAAGGGGAAAGGGGTTTTCTATTGTGGGATGTTTTAAGGCAGAGGGAGAGAACACCTTCCTTGCAGATAGAAAGGAATGCAGGGCGTTGTAAAAATGAAGGCTCTGAGGCCTGAAATTGATTCAGCTGTGTTTCAGGGTGCCCCTTATCAGTCAGATTTACCGACTGATGGGTCACCCTTTTTCCTATTATTTACTCGTCCATCACGACAGTAGCTTCAATTTCAATTAAAAATTCAGGTAATGCTAGACCGGTTACACCAATAATGGTTTGAGCAGGGGGAGGTGCGTCTCCAAAAAACTTTGCTGTTGCTGCACCGATGATGGCATATTCGTGAGGTTGAGTGGTATAAATCGTGGTCTTTGCAATGTGATCCCAAGTAGCTCCCACTTCGTTCAATGCATGTTGAATATTTTGGTAAACCATGTCAGTCTGCTTGGCAAGATCGCCAATATCAATGACTTGTAAATCTCTATCCCAAGCGACTTGTCCAGACAAATAAACAATCTTTTTTCCTTTCGGAATGACGACATGGGTATAACCAAACGGATCATGAATGGTACTAGGGTTAATAATTTCTCTGTGTTTACTGTGCATAGATGGCCTCCTTAGGGTGAGAATGAATTTAGAATTTTATCAATATTATAACACTAGAGACAATGGTAGCATTATATATGGTAGATATCAAGATTATTTTTAGAAAATTCGTTATTTTATTCTACCTAGTGAAACAAGGTGAGTATAGCAATACCGATCGTACATATGCTGAGTAGGTACCATCCATTATCTCGTGTTCCCACCTCAATACTGGACCTTTTTACTAGTGTGCTGACTAATAGATTAAGAGGATTTACCGGACTTAGTACAGAAGAAGTGGCCCAGGAAAGCATAATGATCATCGCTAATATTTCTTTACTCGTACCTAGCAGAATAGGATCCATCTGAGTAGCAAGTACAGTTACGACAACGACTTGGTGGATTCCCATATAGGTTACCACAACCATGGTCACAAGGATAAATAGGGCAAAGAGTAGGAATGATATCTGCGAAATGTCGATCATAAATAGGCTAAGTCCTTGACCAAAGCTTGTTCCAGTAAGCGATTGTCCGAAGAATCCCGCACTTATATACATAATAATTTCATTGTTCATGATAGGTACCGAGTTATCTCGATAATCCATGAGATAATGCCTTAGTGATTTCCACTGGTTGGAAAACAAACACCATAAAAGTGGAAATAGGATGGCTAGAAAGCTAACTAAGACAAGCATAGACCAATGGGTGATCGATTCCGCGATAATGGTTACAGCCATCAATGAAAAGATAATGACAGCAAGAAACTTCAATCTTTTTCCGTGTTCGGGCGATGCAGTTCCTATTTGATCATGGACTGGGTCAAAATTTTGATTTCTTGCCCAAAAGCCAAACATCAAATTACCTATGATTAAGAAGAGAATAGCCAAACCGAATCCATACTTTACATAATCGGTGATCGAAACATTGAGATACAAAAGAGTAATGGCCACGGCAGCATAATAGGGTGACCAAAGGATTGTCGTAGAAAATCCAACCAGGTAGGCTTTGGACAAAAAAGTTGAATTCAACTGCAACCTCTGAGTAAATTCATGAACAATTCGAATAGATCCAAGATTCAGTATGGGCCCGAGAAAGAACAGCACTGACGTAATACCCATAAACATTTTTCTTGGATGATTCCGAAACTGTTTAAGATAGATCAATATGGAATCAAAAAAACCACCCATCTTCAGTGGTATGGATAGTAGCGGAACGAGGACGAGCAGGGTCAATAAGGGAAGATTGGCCGTAATTCCATTTACCGCTTCTTCTATTCCGTCCCCTTTCAAGATGGTGAAAACAATGGCTGCTAAAAACATGAGTAAACTAAAAAAACGCGGTGTAGCTCTTGCAAGCGTAATACTACCTAGAAAAGCAATAATGGCACATATGGCAAGGACGTACTCAAGAACTTGAGAACCAACAAAGTATTGAACGAGGAACAGTAAACACATAAGTAATATGAGATAGCTTCTCAACACAAACACCTCAGATAGGTTTGACCTAGGCTCTTGGTATACAATAATTAACTCTTATCTTATCGAATGTAACTTTCTTTCGTCAATTGGATTATCAATTGCAAGTGTCATTTAAAAAGGTACCCATGATAAATTGGAGCTAGATTGGATTGGGAGGTAATCTAGCAGACAATATAAAAAAATAAGCGGAGAATGTTCCACTGTCTTAGGATTTAACCTCAAAAGGAGGAATTTAGACGGAAAATTCTCCGTTATTTGTTCAAAACTAGCTGATCTTAGGGTTTTCGAGGCCCATAGACGGAAATCGTTCCGCTATTTATCGTGTTTTTCGCTACTTGTAGGGAATAGCGGAAAATTGTCCGGTTATCTTCGGAGCGCTAGATTTCAAAACCTATTCTGCCTTTCCTATAGGGAGTGATTAGTTATACTGTTTGATCATGGAGTATTGTCTTTAGCCTGTAAAATGGCACTTTTGATGGCTTCGTAATCGAAGGTCTCGTGGATGGACAGTTCCTTACCATTAATAAAAATAGTCGGTGTTCCTCGTATACCAGCCTTATTTCCAATGGAAGTATCTAATTTGACTTGATCCGCATAGGTCTTTTCTTCGATGTCCTTCTTAAGTAGATCAAAATCGATAGCTAACTTTGCCTCCTGAGCAACTTGGATGAGGTACTCTGGCGTAGCCCAGGATTGCCTCTCATCTTTCTGGTTCGTGAAGACAGCATCATGAAACTTCCAAAACTCCTCTGGATTTTGGTTGTAAATGGCCTCTGCCGCCAGAGCAGCTGTTGTGGAGTCACCATTAGGGCTAATAATCGGATAGTTTACGAAATAATATTGAACGGTTCCATTGTCGATAAAGTCCTTTTTGATGAGGGGGAGAATTTCCTCGTCAAAGGCCTTGCACGATGGGCACTTAAAGTCGGCGAAGCCAACCATTTTTACTGGAGCGTCGTTCGAACCGAGTGCGGGTTGCTGGTCATACTCAAAGACCTCGTCATTCACAACTTGCCCCGTCTGTGGACCGGAAGCAGCCTTGTAAAAAATAGCTCCGACACATACCAATAGGATAACAACCAGGGTCCAGCCCATCACTCGTTGTGAGGGAGGTGATTGTTTAGCGTTAGGTTTTTTATTCGTCTTTTTCTTTCCCATATTGCTCCTACTCCTTCTTTCATTTACTCTTGTCATTCCTAATAAAGGAAAGTCTAACTCATATTCTCCGAGAAAACCAGTAGATAATTTAACTTTAAAAAAGCGCTTCTTTTTTTCAATGCTCCAAGGCTAAATAAATTTCTATCTAAGGGGAAATATAGCAAGAGATGGATATTCCTTGTACGGGAAGGAGGGACAGAATGTTCACATATGGTCAAGAGATTCCACTTGATGATGTTCCACCGGAAGCAAGTGAAATGAAACAGAGAACCCCCTTAGAACCCAGTCCGCATGTATTTGCTTATGGGAAAGAAATCTTTACCGAAGATGATCTTACATAACTGGAAAGGAATTAACAGACCATGGCTAAAGTACTATATATTACAGCAAATCCGAAAGCAGACGAACAATCCTACAGTCTTTCTGTCGGTAGAGCTTTTCTTGATGCTTACCGTACTGCAAAGCCCAACGATGAAATTATAGAACTTGATCTTTATCAGGTGGATATTCCATATATTGATACGGATGTATTTAATGGTTGGGGAAAGCTTCAGCAAGGAACAGCCTTTGAACAGCTGTCCGCAGAGGAAAAGGCGAAAGTCGCTAAGATTAATGAATTTACAGAGCAATTCATATCGGTAGATAAATATGTTTTTGTTACCCCATTATGGAATTTCAGTATTCCTCCTAAGATGAAAGCTTATATCGATACCATTTGTATCGCTGGGAAAACCTTTAGGTATACAGAGAATGGTCCTGTTGGGCTATTATCGGATAAGAAGGCTGTCCATATTCAAGCTCGTGGTGGGGTGTATTCTGAAGGTCCTGCCAAGGATGTTGAGTTTGGGGATCGTTATATGAGAGCGATATTTGGCTTTATTGGGATTACCGATGCGGAATCCATCATCGTGGAAGGGATGGCTCAAATGCCTAATGAAGCAGGAGCGATTAAAGAAAGGGCTATAGCCCATGCAAAAGAAGTGGCATCTAGATTTGCTGCGGAAACAGTGAGGGTGTAGAGTATTGAGAGAAAAAGCCCATGCGGGCTTTTTTTCTATATGAAATTATGGTTGGGATTCAAAGTTTAATTTATAAGCTAATTCGTCAAACCATTCCTTATCACGAGTATGTAAGGCTAAATCGATTAAGAATTCTAAACTTTTTTTATATGGTAAGGTTTCAAAGTGACTTTCACAATAAAGGACCACTCGTTCTTTATCCAGAGTTTCAAATATAAAGCATGGGGCTTGCATAAAATAGTCAATCTGTTTAAATCGTACTTTATGTTCATACAAAGGGTTGCTGAGCGAACTAATTTTACATAAGTCTCCTTCGTTCAACTTTGTGAAGAAATATAAAAACAAGTCCTCATGCCTCCTTGACATACTTTAGATACAGTATAACATGCGCAAGGGGAAATAGGATGATAGAGTGCAGAAACAAAATAATGGCTGCTGATTATTTCCTTCAATCAGGATATAATCTATAACATGTACCAAGTAATGATCAGAGAGATAGGGGATCGAATTGAAATTATTCAAATGCCTTTGTATTGTCATGGTATTACTCTTATCTTTGCTAGGTTCTGCTTCTCCACTTCAGAAGTCATGGACTGACCAAACCCAAACCTATTGGGTGGATCATGAGAACGATGATCAACTCTCGCTGATTCAACAGCGTGTACTTATACTACTATTCGTTATCCCTACTTTGCTTGGCTACCTATTTAAGTATAGTTTCATTTTACAAAGTTTTGCTCGGTTCATGCGGTTTTTACATCTATTTATCTTATATCAAAAACATGAGGAGACTCTACAACCTATAAAGTATGGGTCCAAGTTCTTAGACAAGCTCCGGCCTTTTTCCTAGAAACTAAATAAGAAAAGGAGCTAGTATAAATGGAAAAGAACTTAAACGTAGAAACGAGCAATGTATTGGATAATAGAGTGAGAAAAGAGGAGATTATGGCAAGGGATCTTAAATTTAGTCTCTTGTTGTCTATTATTTTGATGTTGGTGGTCTTTCCAATTGCTTACTACTTTCAACCATAAATGAAACTAGGATGAGAATTAAGCGGTTGCCATGAGGGCGACCGTTTTTTTTACCTTTAGGTATATGTTAAAAAATTTATTTTTTTGTTTGTTTTCGGATTTTGTCGGATTTGGTAGGGCCCCTTTAGGATGTAGAAAGTAGGATATAAAAAATGTATGGGGGTTACTATTATATGTCAAAGATCAACTCAGGATCTGATGCTCCTATTCAGGAGAATGAGATGCAGGAATTGTTGTCCAAGTACGATAAGGAGTCTTCTTATCGTGTGCTAGTAGGGAAGCTGGGTTGGTTGATTTCGATCTTGGCCATCGGTTTTTCTTTATACCAGATATACGCATCTATTTTTCCGCCGCCTCCAGCGCAGATGCACCGTTCAATCCATTTGGCGTTTGCTTTAGGTCTGACTTTTCTATTGTTTCCCGCAACTAAAAAGGCAGATCGAACGAAAATATCTCTGATCGACGCCGGGTTGTCCATACTGTCAATGGCAGTGAGTCTTTATTGGGTCTTTAATTTTGAACAGCTCATTCAAAGAATCGGAAATTTTAATCAAGTGGATTTAATCGTGGGAGGAATAGCCATTCTTCTAGTAATGGAAGCAGCACGCCGAGTGGTTGGTATTCCTATTGTTATTATTGCCGGTGTATTTATGCTATACGCGTTATATGGGAAGGATATGCCCGGATTTCTGCATCATAGAGGGGTTTCAGTTGAGCGTTTGATTAGTCATCAATTTTATACACTAGAAGGGATTTTCGGTACGCCTCTAAGCGTATCTGCTACCTTTATCTTTTTGTTTCTACTATTTGGAGCATTTCTTGAAAAAACAGGTGTGGGTGCGTATTTTAATGATTTAGCTCTAGCGGTTGCCGGAAAGCGAATTGGCGGACCTGCGAAAGTTGCTGTGTTTTCTAGTGCCCTTCAAGGGACAATCAGTGGAAGTTCCGTTGCAAATGTTGTGACTTCAGGCGCTTTTACTATCCCTATGATGAAGAAGCTGGGGTATCGGAAGGAATTCGCTGGAGCAGTTGAAGCAGCTTCCTCAACTGGAGGACAAATTATGCCACCTGTGATGGGGGCGGCCGCGTTTCTTATGGCGGAGTTTACGGGTATTCCCTATTGGGAAATAGCTTTAGCGGCAGCTATCCCTGCAGTCCTTTACTTTACCGGGATATGGGTGATGGTGCACTTAGAGGCAAAGCGTATTGGCTTGCGCGGACTTACAGATGAAGAGTTGCCAGATAAGAAAGAGGTATGGAAAAAGTCGTATCTTCTGCTTCCTATTGTAGCGATTATTGCCTTCTTGATGACCGGAGTATCGCCTATTAGAGCAGCTTTATACGGGATAGTAGTTGCTATTTTAGTAGGTTCTTTCCGTAAGGAGACCCGAATGTCTTTTCGAGATATTTTACAAGCTCTGGAAACCGGGGCACGTTCCGCTCTAGGGGTTGCTGCTGCTACAGCCTGTGCTGGAATTATTGTCGGTGTGGTAACCTTAACTGGCGTGGGGCTGAAATTTGCTAATGGATTATTGGCCTTTTCAGGTGGCCTCATTCTCTTGACATTGTTCCTTACTATGATCTCTTCTCTACTCTTAGGGATGGGAACACCCACTACAGCCAACTATATTATTACCTCTACAATTGCCGCACCAGCTATTATTGCTTTAGGTAAGCCTGTTCTAGCAGCGCATATGTTTACGTTTTACTTTGGTATCGTGGCCGATATTACACCGCCGGTAGCCCTCGCTGCCTTTGCCGCTTCGGGGATAGCAAAAGGGAAACCGATGAAGACCGGTGTTCTATCTACGAAGTTAGCTATTGCCGCCTTCATCATCCCTTATGTCTTTGTTATGTCGCCAGAGTTACTTCTGATTGACGCCACATGGTCAGAAACAGCATGGGTAGTTACGACCTCTTTAATTGGAATGATCGGTGTAAGTGCAGGATTAATTGGATACGGATACAAGCCTATGAGTTGGTGGGTAAGAATTATGTCGGTTGCGGCCGGATTAATGCTTATCGTTCCGGGCCTGATCACCGATACAATCGGTATTGGTACACTAGCTGTCATCTTTGGCTCGCAATGGCTAAGCCAAAGAAGAAAAAATGCCGATACTACTTTGGATGCGGCATAGATAAAATATGGAAAACAGCGAACCTTACAAGAGGGTTGGCTGTTTTCCTTCTTTATAGAAGGGAGAACTATGGAATTGGACAGACAAGTCCGGATTGTTTTTCTGATTGCTTTCCTAACCACATTAGCTGGAGAATTGAGCATTACCCCTTTTAACGGGCAGGACTTCAGGTTTGCCCTAGGAACCAGTGTATTTTTATTTCTGCTTTTGCTATTTCCTTATGTTTCGTGGACAATCAGCGGATTGATTACAGCGCTTTTCATCCTGGTATTTAGGGTAGGACTTGATGCTGCTTCCTTTCCATTCCACGGATTTTCATTGACTGAGAGTTTGGCAAATCATGTGCCTTCGAGCTTTTTTTATTTCTTCTTCGCCGTAGGCCTGCGAATCCTTCGGAGAGATGACCCTGAATTTATTCCCTTTCGGTTAGGGCTGTATATTTCTTTAGTTGATTTTTCTTCAAATATTGTAGAATTACTTATAAGGCATTTATTGTCTGAAGGAGTTGAATTCAGCCCCCGGTTAGTGGCCTATTTGATGATCGTTGCTCTTTTCCGCAGTTATTTTATTCTAGGTTTATATAATAGCTTATCCATCCATCGGTTGCGTACCCAGCACATAGAACAGCAAAAGCGTATCGAACAAATGCTTCAGGTTGGTACGGGATTATACGGAGAGACTCTTTATCTGCAAAAGTCGATGGATCATATTGAACAAATCACGGCCAGAAGTTATGATTTATATCGTCGTTTGAAGGAGATGAACCATCCTGAATTAAGCAGACAGGCTCTAGATATTTCTCAGCAGATTCATGAGGTCAAGAAGGATTCCCAACGAATCCTGGCGGGATTAATGAATTTAGTAGACCGCGAAAGTACGATGGAAATGAAACTTTCAGAAGTAATGGATTTTGTGGCAAGGGCAAATGGAAAATACGCAGAGATGCTGCACAAGAAGGTCCGAATTCATTGCCTAGTAGAAATGGATTATACAACGACAGAGTATGTTCCCTTGCTTACCCTTCTGAATAATTTAACGGCAAATGCCGTTGAAGCGATATCGGAAGAAGGGACAATTACACTAGAGTTGCACGGGAATTCTGCCGAAACCATCTTCCGGGTCATAGACACCGGGTCAGGCATACACCCTGGGGACATGTCTATTTTATTCGAGGGTGGTTTTACTACGAAGTTCAATGAAAGAGGAGTCGCTGCAACTGGAATTGGGTTGTCACATGTGCGCGACATTGTGCAATCCTTAAATGGGTATACTCGTGTTCAGTCAAGGCCAGGGGAGACCATCTTTACGATCGTGCTATCCACTTATGAATTAGTGAAAAAAGGAGAGTAGATAATGGACGCTCGTATTCTGATTGTTGATGATGATCCGGTGTGTCGCAGGATGCTTACCCAGATTATAGAGGACCATGACATAGGCGTTGTAATCGGAACAGTTGAAGATGGGTCAAAGGCCTTAAGAATGGTGAAAGAAGAAAATCCGGACATTGTTCTGATGGATCTTCTCATGCCTGAACTTGACGGGATAGAAACCATGAAGGAACTAAGGGATAGGAATTACGAGGGAAAAGTCGTCATGCTGTCTCAAGTTGTTAATAAGGATATGGTGGGTGAAGCGTATCAAATGGGGGTGGAATTCTACATTCACAAGCCGATTAATAAGATTGAGGTTTTAAACGTAATGAATAAAGTGAAAGAATATGTACACCTCCAACGTTCATTATGGACAATTAAAAATTCGCTGAATGGATTAGATCATTTCCAGCCTAAGCGCATCGTCAGTGCCAAGACTCATTCAATACGTGAAGTCGTGGTTTCCTTATTAAGCGACTTGGGAATCGTAGGGGAGAGCGGCAGTGAGGAGATCATTAGCATAATGGAGTACCTCGTGCAAACGAAGTGTTCAAACTTTCCTCCTTTAAAAGAATTATACGAATCGCTAGCAACCAGATCCAAAGCCGAACCCTCAGAGGTCATTCGGGAAGGCAAGGCCATCGAGCAGCGACTTCGCCGGGTGGTTTTGGCTTCTTTGAATCATCTTGCATCGCTCGGGTTGACTGACTATGCTCACCCAAAATTTGAACATTACGCTGTCCGTTACTTTGATTTTCACGATGTCAGACTCGAAATGATGAAAATTGAAAAATCAGAAGAACGAGGGAAAAGCAAGGTCAACATTAAGAAGTTCTTGCATGTTTTGTATCTAGATACGTTAGATAAGTTAGTGGAACAATAGACCGACCGTTGAACGTCAATCGAATAACAGTAGAATATTCTAGGATGGTCCCTAGGTGTCGGTTTTACCGACCTTTAGGGACACCCTCAAATTTTTTTATTTTTTAACAATGGGAATTCATATCTCACACTGATAATCCTCTGCGGTAGTATCTCCTGCTGGATACACCTCAAGTTCGGGTCTGCCGCTATGTTGGTAGCCTGTAGAAGGGAACCATTCTTGAAAGATATTTGACCAGACTTGTTGTATAGCCCCTGGCATGGGTCCGATGGAGGTAAATACAGCCCAGGTAGCAGCCGGGATCGTCCTAAGCGTAAATTCCTCTTCATCAGCCACTCCACACTCGTCATCTCCTTTAATCATTATCCTATCATGGACGAACCATGTATTCCGGTTATTCTGTGCGATCATAAGACCGGTATTACTGACTATACTCTATCAAAAGAGGGTAGATGTGAATATAGAAAGATACATGGTGGTTAGTTAGGGGTTGAGATAAGCGGAGGAATTCCGCTTATTTCTAGAAAAGGCACGAAATTAGGCTAAATAGAGGAAATATTTCCTGTTATTTGCAAGTATCATACTTATTTTGTGGCATCCAGCGAGCTTAGCGGAAAAATTTCCGCTTATCTAGGGCATTTTTAGCAATCTTTGGCTAATAACGGAAGTTTCTCCGCTAATTCCACGTAAGAAAGCCCGCACAACAAGATCGTGTGCAGGCTCTAATAGCTCTTTTCTATTGAGTGGCGCTTCCACCAAAGATAAAGCGATGCTCCCAATGCCTTCCGGAGATACTATCAATTCTCACTCCACCTGATTGGTTTGAATAGGTGTGTAAGATCTTACCGTTGCCTAGATAGATAGCAACATGAGTAATTCTTTGATTAAACTTGTTTAAACCGGCATAGGAAGAAGCATTGACTCCTCTATAAGACATAAAGAACATGAGGTCTCCTGGCTTTAGATTTTGCCACTTGGTAGATGTTTTACCTAAATTCCTTACATGTTCAGCTTGGGTTCTTGAATTACTAGGAATTCGAATCCCCACATCTAAGTAGGCGCGTCGGGTGAAGTCGGAGCAATCGAAGGTTCTCTTGCTTGTGCGGTCAGAACCAAACTCATAAGGTGTACCTATATATTTCATTCCTGCTTGTATAATCTTTTGCCCCGTTGTGGCTTGAGTTTGGAAGGTTTGTGCGCTAGCTTGTCCAGCGAAAGACAATACGATGCTAGAGCTTGTGATCGTCATCGCCGCCACTAGTAAAGCAAGTGGTCTCTTCATTACATATGCCTCCTTTTTGTTTGCCTACGAGGTTAGTTGTCGGGTTCGGATTGAAGGATGACAACCCTACGCAATGCGATGCTGCGATTAACCCCAAAATCAAGCGAGTAACGCCCGATTTAGAAAAGATATCCCCCGCACTTCATTAAAAAAATGGTGAAGTTTCGGCTATAAAAAGGGTAGCATACTGTCTATGGTATGTTAATGTAAGGATATTGGGTATGTTGTTTTTATTAACCATTCTCATTGTTCAGCTATTAAATAAGGGCTTGATCACCAATCTTCTAGGTGTGAAAGCTCTTTTATTGATTTTTTATGTTTAGGATTGTCGTATAGTTTCCTTTGTCGGGAATATACATAACTATGCATGAATTCAGTTTAGCGAGTGGCATTGTAACCATTGTCGAGGAGATGGCACTAAAAGAGGGTTGGAATAGAATTGAAAATGTAAAATTGGTTGTGGGCTCTAGTCGGATGGTTCATGTGGAGTCTTTACAGTTCGCTTTTAGTCTTTTGATAAAGGAATCCATGTTGAATGGTGCGTCTCTAGAAATAGAAGAAAGGATAGGATATGACTTCTATATTGACTATATGGAAGGAGAATAGCAGGAGATGAAAAAGGTCGCCATCCAAAGGGATGTCTTATGGGATAACAAACTCAAGGCAGACGAAAATCGAGAGAAATTTAATCAATATTCTATCTTAACCATCAACCTAATGAGTTCACCTGGTTCTGGGAAAACGACATTTCTTGAGAGAACGATAGAAAGTCTTCAAGATAAGTTGAGAATAGGTGTAATAGAAGGAGACGTAGCGACTTCGCTTGATGCGGAAAGAATTGCATCCCTTGGGACGAAGGTTATTCAGATTAATACCCATGGTGCATGTCACCTCAATTCCAACATGATTGGTTCTGTTTTACCTCACTTTCAACTTCAGGAGCTAGACTGTCTCCTCATTGAAAATGTAGGAAATTTAGTCTGCCCAGCCGAGTTTGATCTAGGAGAACATCTTCGTATTACGATTTTGAGTACAACAGAAGGGACAGATAAAGTCCTGAAGTATCCTACCGTATTTCAGTGTGCGGATGTGGTGATTCTCAATAAAATAGATCTTCTTCCCTATGTTCCTTTTCATCTTGAGTCCTTCTGCCAAACCCTAAGAGAAATGAATCCTAAAGTACAACTTTTTCTCGTATCGGCATTGAGGGGGGAGGGAATGGATACATGGATCAATTGGCTCGTGGATCGACAAGTACAGTTCATGAAAAAGAACGAAGAAGAGTGGAGGTCAGCGGAATCGTACAAGGAGTAGGTTTCCGTCCCTTTGTTTTTCGATTGGCCCATGCTTATCATTTGAAAGGATACGTGCGAAATGATACCGGAGCGGTCACAATAGAAGTAGAGGGCTGGACACATCAGCTTGATCAATTTATGCAATCCTTGCAATACGAAACAAAAGAGCCAGCTCGTATTGATACCTTAAGTCATGTGACTTTAGCTCCTGTCGGATATCAGCAGTTTAGTATTTGTGAAAGCAAGCAAGGTGGGTTAGCGTTCCCTCCATTTCCAGCCGATCTAGCGGTTTGCCAGTCTTGCTTATCGGAGATTCTGAATCCCCAGCATCGATTATTCCACTATCCCTTTACCAGCTGCACTCATTGTGGTCCCCGATATTCTATCATTCATCATCTTCCCTATGATCGAAAAGATACAACGATGCATGCATTTAAGCTCTGTCCTTCCTGTGAACGGGACTATACAGATCCTAATGAACGACGCTTTCATGCTCAAACTTTATGCTGCCCGGATTGTGGTCCCCTTGTACAAGTGAGGATCTATGAGCATACACCCATAGAAGGAGACTGGATAAGGATTGCTCAACAATCTCTCTTACGTGGAGAGATTATGGCTGTAAAAGGCATAGGTGGCTTTCACCTCCTTTGCGATGCGACACAACCTGAGGCTATCAAAAAATTGAGGGTACGAAAACATCGAGTTCGCAAGCCTTTTGCCCTTATGGTGAGGAATCTTGCAACCTTAGAGAAGTATTTTGTGATTAACATGACGGAGCGAAATCTCCTGCAAGACCGAAGGGCTTCTATTGTTCTGCTCAGACCCAAACCTTTGTTGAGAAAGTACCTTGATGTTTCGATTCTAGCTGATGGCTATGCTCGTATAGGAGTAATGCTTCCTTATACGCCATTACATACCTTATTGTTTTCAACTTCTTTATCTTTTCTTATTGCGACCAGTGGCAATTTGCATGGGCAAACCATTGTAAGAACCAATAAAGAAGCATTTCATCACCTACGAGGGATGGCTGATCTCTTTGTAGTCCATTCTAGAGAAATCAAAATTCGAGTGGAGGATTCCGTATGTCAAGTTATAGATAATCAGGTACAAGTCCTTCGTCGCTCACGGGGCTATGTACCAGAAGCTATTAAGATACCAAAACCTAAGGAAATGACGGAAGAACTAGTAATACTGGCGGCTGGCGCGGAGAAGAAAAATACTTTTTGTATCATCAAAGGCGACCAAGCAATAATGAGCCAACACATGGGAGATCTAGATACCAAGGAACAAATGGAAGTATGGAAAGAAGGCGTTCATCATATGCTTCAGCTTTTGGGCACGAATCCTTCGATCACGGCCTACGATCCACATCCACGTTACCAAATAACCCAAGAATTTCGCGAAGCCAATCAGGGGAAAACTTGTTTTCCTGTGTATCATCATCACGCCCACATGGCCGCTTGTATGGCAGAACATGGGTTGGAACATCCAGTCATCGGGTGTATTTTGGATGGAACAGGGTATGGAAGAGATGGGGGCTTATGGGGATTCGAAATCTTGACAGGGGACTATGTGGATTTTCAGCGGATCTGTTCCTTACAGGAATTACCCCTGCCTGGTGGGGAAGCGGCTATACGGCAACCATGGATTCAAGCGGTTTCTCTCTTTTACGAAGGTATGCAGGATTTTGATAGCACGAAGTGTTGGGCGGAACAGCAATTCCCGATGTTCAAAGAGAAGCTTTCCCTCGTATTAGCTCAATTACAAGGCAAGGTAACAACGTTACGCACAACGAGTGCGGGACGATTGTTTGATGGAGTTTCTGCGATGCTCGGCATATGCCTTCAGAGTTCTTATGAAGGGGAGGCTGCCATTTTACTAGGAGAAAAAGCCGAAAACTCGATCCACACCAAGGGAGACGAAGGGTATTATTCTTTTGAGTTAAAGGAAAGACAGTTGTTCATTCGCTCGATAGTTAGAGAAGTTCTGATAGACATCGATAAGAGGACCCCTCATGCTACGATTGCCCGAAAATTTCATCATACGGTGGCACACATGGTGTGTGCGGGAGCGAAGCTGGCCCGAGAAGAAAAGGGTTATCCTGACGTTGTTTTGAGTGGTGGGGTCTGGCATAATCGATATCTCCTTTCTTATACAAAGGGTTTACTAGAACAGGAAGGGTTTAAGGTCTATATCCCTCAGGTTGTTCCCGCAGGAGATGGTGGGATTGCCCTGGGGCAAGCGGTTTGCGCGTTATGGAGGTGGCAGCGAGATGTGTCTATCGGTACCCGCCAAGATTCTTGAAGTAGATGTGATTCGCCTGCGGGCAAAGGTGGAATATTTTGGCACGCAAATGGTAGTGGGCATTGCATTACTCGAACAAGTAGAACCTGATCAATACGTTCTCGTTCATGCGGGAGAGGCTATTCAGGTGATTGATGAAGAACAGGCCCAAGAGACACTTGAGCTATGGAAGGGATGGATTGCAGAAGGATGAAGGTACAATCTTATCGAGACCCCACCTTATTCTCCCAGCTTCTCGAGAAGGCGATTCCCCTCCTTTTGGAAGTGAGGGAGTCCTTAGGAAGAAAGATACGCATGATGGAAGTGTGTGGAACACATACGGTTTCTTTTTCCAAAACAGGGGTGCGTGAGCTCCTCTCGGATTTTGTGGAGCTGATGAGTGGTCCGGGTTGCCCTGTCTGTGTTACAGATCAAACGGATTTAGACCGGATGATTTCATTAGGCCAGCAAAAAGGAACGATGATTGCCACCTATGGGGACATGATGAAGGTTCCAGGTACTCATTCTACACTCGTTCAAGAAAGAGCGAACGGCGTGGATGTACGAATGGTGAACAGTGCAACTCAGGCACTAGAACTAGCCATTGAGCATCCTCATCATGAAGTTGTTTTTCTTGGTGTTGGGTTTGAGACGACCGCCCCAAGTGCGGCGCTAGCGATTCAAAGAGCATCACGTGAAAACATCCGGAATTTCTCGGTCTATTCCGCTCATAAATGTACTCCGCCTGCACTAGAGGCTCTTATTCAAGCGAAGCATGAAATTGATGGATTTCTTCTACCGGGACATGTTTCGGTCATCATTGGTCGAAAAGGGTGGAGTTTCTTGGAACGATACAATCAACCGGCAGTCATTGGAGGATTTGAACCGCTTGATCTACTTGCCTCCACGTATATCTTGGTAAAAGAAATGAGAAAACCGAGAAGGCAGGTAGTTAATCACTATCGGCGAATGGTGAAAGAGGACGGAAATGAGCGAGCACAGCAAGTTCTAGGCGAGGTTTTTCAGCCCGTGAGTTCACAATGGCGGGGATTTGGAATGTTACCGGACAGCGGTTTGGAGTTAAAGCCCTTCTATAGGGATCAAGATGCGAAATTCCGTTTTTCCTGGGAGGCACCGAGAAGTCGTAGTGTTAGAGGTTGTCGTTGCGGTGAGGTGATTACAGGGAAGCTTACCCCATTGTCCTGCGGGCTTTTTGCAAAAACTTGTACTCCTGAGAAGCCCCTGGGTCCCTGCATGGTATCTTCGGAAGGGACGTGTTCTACCTATTACTTCTATGAACGAGGGGGGAAACCATGAAGATCTTGTTGTCCCACGGCGACGGGGGAAAATTGACTCACGAGCTCGTGAAAAATATTTTTCATCGTGCGTTCCACAATGACCACTTGCAGGAAGAGGGAGATGCAGCCGCTCTCACGTTAGCGTCGGGAAATATTATGGTAAGCACGGACAGCTATGTTATTTCTCCTATGCATTTTCCAGGAGGAAACATCGGAAAGCTTGCGATCACCGGGACGATGAATGATCTGGCCGTGAGTGGGGCGATTCCTCAGTACATAACCGCAGGATTTATATTAGAAGAGGGCTTGGACATGGAGGAGCTAAGGGGAATTGTGCAATCCATGGCGCATACAGCTCAACAAGCGGGAGTAAGATTGGTAGCAGGGGATACCAAGGTCGTGGAAAGAGGAAAAGGAGATGGCCTATACATTAACACGACAGGAATCGGAATCAACCGTCATCCTGGTCGGTTAGCTTATTCTTGTATTCAGCCAGGTGACCGGATCTTGATTAATGGTGCGATAGCCGAGCATACGATAGCTGTCCTAAGTGCGCGTGCGGGTCTCGAATTTTCTCCACCTATTTTGAGTGATTGTGCGTCCCTTCATTCCATGATTCAGTCCTTACTTGACCAATTTCATAGTATTCGGTTTATGCGTGATCCCACCAGAGGGGGAGTAGCGACAACCCTTCAGGAAATTGCGTTGAAGACATCCTTAGATCTGGAGCTCTACGAAGAGCACTTGCCGGTTACCGACCAGGTTCGAGGGGCTGTGGAAATCCTAGGGCTTGATCCCCTCTATCTGGCGAATGAAGGGAAGGTGATCTTGATCGTGGGTGAACAGGAAGCCGATGCTGTGATCAAGTGGATGAGAGAAAAGTTTGATCAACAACTCGCCGGGGTAATTGGAAGGGTTCGCAAGGGGCAAGGGAAGGTCTGGCTTAAAACGGCCTTTGGCGGAACCAGAAGAATCGAGATGCTATCTGGCGCCCCTCTACCAAGGATTTGTTAACACGAAAGGAGGAGTTGACATGTGTCAATCGACAACATCAATAGGTGAAGTGGCAACGGGTATAAAACAGCTTCAACAGTTTGTTAATCTCATTGAGCATTCTACTCGCGAATGGAAACAAGAGCTAGAGGAGAAGGGCATCTCAACATGGAGCGCGCAACTAATGGAAGCGACTGAAAAAGCAGCCGAACTGCAGCAAACCTTAGAAATAATCCAAGAACAGATGAAAAGTAACCTAAAGACAAAGCCAGAGATTACGATTCACCTGTTTAAGTAATGGATACACCTGACCTTCACTGACAGAATAGGATAGCCCATCAATGAATCCGTGGAGGCGATAAGAAAAATGAGTCAAAATAAAGAAGTTATACAAAGACAGATTCAAATTGCATTTTCGGAAGTTCAATACCTTATTCGATTACTTTATTCGACAACGGATTACCATACTAAAAATCTAATTTTAAATCAGCTCTGGAATAAAGTATCCCTTCTTCATTTTCTGTTTACTTTATCAGATCAGCCAACACAAACCCTACCGGTTACTCCCACGTTGCCCCAGCCATCCCATCAAGCATTAACCGCACCAAGCACTCAGACTCAGGCAACCACTCAGAGTCTTCCTGCCATAACGAGGGATCAACTATCTGAGAACAATGGACGAAACGGAAAACCAGCTTATGTTGCTGTGAATGGAACGGTCTATGATGTAACCAATAATAAGGCCTGGTCCGCCGCTTCCCACTTCGGTTTGTCTGCTGGAAAAGATTTAACCGCAGAATTTGCCTCCTGTCATGCCGGACAGCAGTGGATCTTGAATACATTAAAGCCGGTGGGGAGGTTGGCTTAAGTGAATGAAGACTATATCTTGCCCCCGGAATCGGTCAGTCCTGAAGCTGTAACTCATCGGCTAAGAGAAGAAGTAAGGGAACAAATTCAGCAAGGGCAATGGAAGAGGAAAAAACTGGTCTGGTTAGAGCTAACAGGCTGTTCGGGAAATATTATTTCGTTGTTGAATGGCTTTCATCCTAACTTTGAACACGCCATCACAGAAATGGTAGATCTCGTGTATAGCAACAGTTTAATGGCTGCAGAAGGGGAAAAGGCTACTCAACAATTGATGGATCTGTTGGACGAGGAATTTATCTTGGCGGTGGAAGGAGCCGTAGCCCTCAAAAACAACGGTCTTTACAATGTGATTGGAAGTTGGCAAGGACAGCCTTTGACTGCATTAAAGGCGGCAGAATTACTAGGAGATAGGGCCACTCACGTAATTGCAGTTGGTGCTTGTGCGGTTGACGGAGGCCCATCCGCCGCCAAACCGAACCCTGCTCAATGTGTGGGAGTACCGGATGTAGTAAAACGTTCGATGATTAAGTTGCCAGGTTGCCCTTGTCATCCTGATTGGTTCTTAGGTACGCTATCTCATCTATTGATGTATGGAGAGCCTCCGTTAGATGCCATGGATCGGCCCTTAATGTTCTATGGCACAACCATTCATGACCGTTGCCCGCGGCTTCATTTTTTCCATAAGGGGATATTTGCTAAAACGTTGGAAGAGAACACTTGTTTATTCAAGCTAGGATGTCGTGGACCTGTAACCCGCGTAGACTGTCCGACGCGACAGTGGAATGGCGGGGTCAATTGGCCAATCGGGGTGAGCACTTGTATAGGCTGTTCACAATTTGGTTTTCCTGATCAGATGAGCCCTTTTGTATCTTATGACATTACTAGGGAGTAGAGAATGAAAAAACGGATTGTGATTAATCCCTTAACAAGGATTAGCGGATTTTTGGAGATTGATGTTCAAGTTGAGAATCATGTGATTACGAGTGCAAAAACTAAAGGAAACATGTTTCGTGGATTTGAGCAGATGATGGTGGGAAGAAATCCATACGATGCGATTTATCTTACCCAAAGAATCTGCGGTATTTGTTCTACAGCACACTCCGTAGGGTCATCTTTGGCCTTAGAAGATGCCATGCTAGTCAAGGTGAGTGAAGAAGGACGATATCTAAGGGATATTATTCACGGTTGTGAGTTTTTACAAAATCATCTGCGGCATTTTTATCAGTATACGGTTCCGGATTATGCCATACTGCCGGAGGTCAGCCAAATCTACCATACGGACTATCGTGATTTCCGTTTGCCGAAAAAGGTCAATGATGAGCTCGTAGCGCATTATTTTGAAGCCTTGCCAATGAGTCGTCTGGCTCATCAAATGCTAGCCGTCATGGGAGGTAAGGCTCCCCATAACCATGGGATCTTTGTTGGAGGAGTGGCTACCCCTCCAACAGCAGACCAAATTATTCAGATGAAGTCGATATTGCAATCCTTATCGGCTTTTATAGAAACGAAGGCCATCCCCGATGTGTATACCATTGCGAAGTACTATGATGATTACTACCAGATTGGAAAAGGTCCTGGCCACCTCATGAGCTTTGGTGTATTTCATCAATATAAAAGCCTGGGGACCCTATATGTAGACCCGTTAATATATCAGAACGGTGAGATCAGGCCCTTTAAGGAGAAAAACATTACAGAGAGTATCGAGCGATCTTGGTACGATGGGAAGAAGGAATACGCTCCGCTGGAAGAAATGTCAGAACCCAATATGGATAAACCAAGGGCTTATTCCTGGGTCAAAGCTCCACGCTATAATGGACACCCCTTCGAAGTGGGGCCCTTGGCCAGACTATGGTTAAGTGGTAAATATCAAAGAGGAATTTCCACAATGGACCGAACCATTGCTCGCGTTCTCGAGTTGAAAGTGGTCGCTGATGTTCTAAGAGTTTTACTCAACCAAATCCACCCGAATATTTCCTTGCAAAAAGAATGGGAGTTGCCTGAACAGGCCATAGGGGCCGGATTAGTCGATACGACGAGAGGGGCATTAGGACATTGGCTGAAAATGGAGAACCGAATCCTCACGTTTTATCAGATCATTACCCCTTCTGCATGGGACTTTTCACCACAGGATGCTCACGGTGTTCATGGAACAGCGGAACAAGCTTTAATCGGGACGACGATCCAAGATCTTAACCAACCGATTGAGATTGGCAGGATATTACGTTCGTTTGACCCTTGTATGTCTTGTGCTACTCACGTTTATTCTCCAGGATTAGATCCTTTCACCATACAGGTGTTCGGATGAAAATTCTTGTCTTAGGATTAGGGAATCGGTTGATGAAAGATGATGGCATAGGGGTCGAACTGGTGGAAGCCTTGCTGAACGAGAAGTACATGGATAAAGAAATAGAATATGCAGTAGGAGAAACAGACCTTAATTACTGTCTAGATGTGATTGAGAACAGGCAGTATATTATTGTGATTGATGCTGTCATGATGGGGAAACAGCCAGGGGAAGCCTCGGTACTCCCTCTATCTGAACTTGTACGAAGTAAACCGGGCCTATCCATGCACCATTTACACTTTCTTGACTTACTACATCAGTTCGGAGAGCGAAAGCAAGGAATGCTAATTGGGATAGAACCGTTTGAATTGGATTTCCATTTAGGATTAAGTAAAGGGTTGAAGGAACAGTTTAAACGCATACTAAACGACGTTATGTCCATTCTCAATCAGTATAAAAGCAACTAGGAAAAAAGACCATAGTCCGGGATGAGGCATACTCCAATATGAGGCCCTAAAAAAAAGAAACAGCACCTAAGGTGCTGTTTCTACATCAATTGCATAGTTGTAATACAGGTGGGGTCACCCTCAAAAGTAGAAATCTCTGATTCCACTATTTTTCCACCGTGTTCAATCTTGGTTCGGTAGGTATTATCGCGCGGCAGCCATAAATCGATGAATCCATTCGGGTGTGATTTTACCGTTTCGTCTAGTATCACATTACCTTCTGCGTCTTCAATGTAAACTTTAAACTCTTCACTTACTAATTCGCCTTGACAACCTGTCAGGCTATGATTCGTTCAAGGATGGGTTTGACTAACATAAGGTGCAATAGAAACAAAAAACTCGTCTTCTGGTAAATCATAAACAGACTTACTTCCTTTACTATCGGTGACAGTTAATTGGTGGGACGTGATGGAGGCAGACTCAGCTTTTTGGTTGCCAACACTGTAATCATGCACCAATTCTTTCATGTTTTTTGTTTCCTTTATAGTTAAAGAGCTACTATCACTCGAACTTCCTCCAGTACAACCCGTTAAGACAAGCGTTGCCAATAAAGCGACGGAAAAGAACTTTAATTTCATGTAGATCCACCACCCTTATCTCTCTATTCTTTTACATACATTATACTCATTTGTTCATTATGAATGTTGGCTTTCCTAGATTCGTCACATTATCTTCATTTTTTTTTGAAAGCTAAACCAGTGGTTGAATGAAAAGGGAAACAAATATACATATACCTGTACATGTGTGAGTTTTTTCACATACTATCGGCGAGTTCTCTTTTATACTTAACCCATGAAAACAACTAAATCCAAAGAAACATAAAAATAAAACAACCAAAGGTGGGAGAAACCATGAAGAAAATTATGATCGTTGGTGGTGTAGCAGGTGGAGCAACAACGGCAGCTCGTTTACGAAGACTTGATGAAACATCACAAATCATACTATTTGAACGTGGAGAGTTCATTTCTTTTGCTAATTGTGGACTTCCTTATTATATTGGGGAAACGATCAAAGAACGAAATAAGCTCTTAGTGCAGACGGTAGAAGGAATGAGTGAGAAATTCAACTTGGATATTCGAAACCTATCGGAAGTTCAGCGCATCAATCGGGATAAAAAAACCGTGGAAGTCAAAAATCTAGCTACTCAAGAGGTTTATGAAGAAGGGTATGATGTGTTGGTATTGTCGCCTGGAGCCAGTCCGATCGTTCCTCCCATTCCAGGTATCGAGGAGGCAAAGCATGTCTTTACTCTTCGAAACATTCCAGATACGGATCGAATTAAAGCACATGTAGATGAACAAAAGCCAAGGCAAGCCGTTGTGATTGGTGGTGGATTTATCGGTTTGGAAATGGCTGAAAATCTAGTCGATCGGGGTATTCATGTTACTCTTGTAGAAATGGCCAATCAGGTCATGGCACCGTTGGACTATGAGATGGCGGCTATCCTTCATACGCACTTGAAGGATAAGGGTGTAAACTTGATTTTACAGGATGGAGTTCAATCCTTTAGTTATGAAGGAAAGCGAATCATCCTTTCAAGCGGAACTGAAGTTGAAACCGATATGACCATATTATCCATTGGAGTGAAACCGGAGAACAAACTAGCGGTCGAGGCTGGGTTGCAGGTCGGAGAGCGTGGTGGAATCCGAGTCAACGAATACCTTCAGACGAGCGATGAGAGCATTTATGCGATTGGGGATGCCATTGAAGTAGTGGATTTCATCACAAAACAGCCAGCCATGATCCCACTTGCGGGTCCTGCTAATCGTCAAGGAAGAATTGTGGCTAACAATATTTATGATAGAAAACAAAAGTATGCAGGTACGATGGGAACTTCCGTTGTCAAAGTATTTGACTATACAGCAGCATCTACAGGTAATAATGAAAAGAATTTAAAAAGACTAGGGATAGCCTATGAAGTTGTTCATATTCACCCAGGTTCCCATGCTGGATATTATCCGGGTTCCCATCCCATCGCTTTAAAATTGATCTTTGACCCCAAGGAGGGTTTCATTCTAGGGGCGCAAGCGGTTGGAGTGGACGGTGCGGATAAGCGTATGGATGTGATCGCTACAGCTATTAAAGCTGGGATGACGGTCTTTGATTTGGCCGACTTGGAGCTTGCTTACGCTCCCCCTTATTCTTCCGCGAAAGATCCTGTCAATATGGCTGGCTTTGTCGCTTCCAACATGATTGAAGATGGAATGAAAACCGTACAATGGCATGAAATTGATCAAGTTATTCAAGACGGAGGAATGTTGGTTGATGTTCGTGAGCCGATTGAACGGAATTTTGGATTTATTGAAGGATCTATCAATATTCCCTTAGGTGAAATTCGTAAACGTTTGGAGCAACTACCGAAGGATCAGACGATCTATGTTTCCTGCCAAGTAGGGTTAAGAGGATATTTAGCCGCTCGGATTCTAAGGGAGAACGGAATTACTGTAAAAAACCTAGATGGCGGATGGAAAACGTACTCAGCCGTATATGGACAGAATGCAAGTCCTCAAGTTGAGGTTGATGATTCTGGGATTGCAAAGGAAGTATCTCAATATGATACTCCTATTCATCGAACGATTAATGCTTGTGGGCTTTCATGTCCTGGTCCTGTATTGGCCGTCAATAAGAATATGAAAGAAATGAAGAAGGGTGAAGTTCTAGAAATTTGTGCTACGGACCGGGGATTTATCCAGGACGTCGAAGCGTGGTGCAAGAAAACGGGTAATACCTTGCTAACCTTAGACACCACTGAAACAGGAATTAAAGCATATATCAGGAAAGGGTAGGAGTATTTTGATTCAGGGTTCTGCTACCCACTAAGTGTGCGATATCAGTGCCGACCTTTGTGAAGGTCGGTTTTTTTATTATCTTTTTCATGAAGTGATAAAATTCACAGCATATATATACATGTATAGGTATTATGGGGAAGGAGGGATGATAAATGAGTAATAATATTTCAAGAAGAACGTTTCTAAAGAGAACGGCAGCATCTAGTGCCATTGGAGCAGTTGCCGTTAGTGGGCTAAAGACTGTGGTGTCAGCAAAAAACATAGAAGATCAAAGAATGGGAACGGTTATAGACTTGACGGTATGCGACGGTTGTAGAGATGAACCTGTCCCGTTATGCGTTTCTGCTTGTAGTAAGAAAAATGCTGCTCGATTTCCAGAACCTCAGCAACCTATCAAGCCTTATTGGCCTCAAAAAAAGTACGAAGATTGGTCTGATCAAAGAGAGGTAACAGATCGATTAACTCCCTATAATTTGACTTTTGTAGACCGCGTAGAAGTAGAGCATGAGGGTCGCAAAGAAGAAGTTTTTGTTCCACGCAGGTGCATGCATTGTGATGAACCAACTTGTATGAAGTTATGTCCTTTTGCCGCTATTGAAAAATCTTCTTCTGGAGCCGTAACAATAGACGATGAGATTTGTATGGGAGGAGCAAAGTGCCGGGATGCATGTCCTTGGGATATACCACAGCGTCAAGCGGGAGTTGGCCTCTATATGAAATTGCTTCCTGAACTAGCAGGCGGAGGTGTTATGTACAAATGCGATTTTTGTGCGGATCTGCTAGAAAAAGGAATGGAACCAGCCTGTGTCACCTCGTGTCCAAAGCAAGCCATTATATTGGGGTCAAAAGAAGAAATGAAAGCATTAGCTTATGAAAGGGCTAAAGAAGTTGGTGGCTATGTATACGGGGATAAACAAAACGGTGGAACGGCTACGTTCTATGTTTCTAAGGTACCGTTCGAGAAGATTGATCAAGCGATTCGTCAAGATAAGTTGACAACGAAGGACCAGTTGCCAGGGAGACCCGGCATGAGTATCGATATTGAGAACAAACTGGATACATTTGACGGAATGATGATGAGTGCTTTGATTGCTCCTATTGCTGGAGCAGCGGCGGCGGGAATTGCAGCCTATAGGACAATGAAAGGAGAGAAAAAGGGTGAGTATGAATAAGAAAGAAAAAATAAAAAGGCATAGTTTTTCCAATCGCTTCGTCCACTGGTTTGCCGCTCTTTCCATTTTTACTTTGATTATATCCGGTATAGGTCAACTTCCATTCTATAAGAGATACAACGTAACGAAGCTTCCGTACAGCGAATGGTTAGGGGATTACTTTAGCACCCTGTATTTACATTATCTAGGGGCAATATTACTATTGTTTGTAGTTGTTTATCATATCGTATTCCATGTGTTAAGAAGAGAGTATGACATCGTTCCACGAAGAGGAGATCTAAAGGAATCCTATCAAATTATTAAAGCCATGATTACAAGAGGAAAAGAACCACCGTCTGATAAATATTTAGCCGAACAGCGCCTAGCTTATGTATTCATAGGGTTAAGTATATTGGTATTGGTAGTCACTGGGATCATCAAAATAATAAAAAATATGTCAGGCTTAAACATACCATTTGAAGTAATTGCCTGGTCCACTCATCTTCATAACTTAGCGACTGTAACCTTGATTGTTGGAATTTTGGGTCACTTAGCCGCCTTTATCGTGAAGGAGAATAGACACCTCATTCCGGGTATGTTTTCAGGGTATGTAGATGCCGATTATATTAAGAAGCGACACTCCATATGGTATTCAAAATTGTTAAAGAAAGATAAAAACGGACTAAGTGATTAGTATGTTCTTCTCATGTTGGAGATATCCTATAGCTATGTAAAAAAGAAGGTGAGACACAGTGACTGAAAATCAGAAAATCATTGAAGCTTTTACGAAGAGTTTGCCAGACTATCTTCGAGATGTAGAAACCACTTCAGGGAAGCTCTTTTATACCATCACCTGGAATCAGATTGCCGAGCATTTAGCTCAGAATAAAACATTAAATATCTTGGATATAGGCTGTGGCTTCGGTTTAACATCGATATGGTTAGCTGAACAAGGACATCTTGTTACGGGTGTTGATATGACACCAGACATGATTCGTGTTGCTGAGCAAAAAGCGAAAGAAAAGAAACAAGAAATTACCTTTCTGCAAGGCCAGCTAGAAAACATAGATGATCTATTGGAAGGTAAAACATATGATTGGATCTTATGTCACAATGTGCTAGGGTATTTAGATCGTCCTACTGACGCATTGGGGAAACTTTACTCTTTGCTTAATCCTGGAGGATATATATCGATTATTACACATAACCCAGCTGGAAAAGTTCTAAAAAAAGCGATTGTGGAAATGGATCTATTCGCTGCTAAAGAAATGATGAACAGAGAAAAAGAATACAATCCTTTAATTGGGGCGTATGTACATCAATATTCATTGACAACCTTTCTTACGTGGTTTGAACAATTAAGTTTAAAGCTTGTAGAGCATTATGGTGTACGCTGCGTGTTTGACTATACAACTACAGAAATTCAAGATAACCCCAAAATATTTCAAGATTTGCTTGAACTAGAGCTACAGTTAGGACAAAGTGGTCCGTACAAAGACATTGCCTTCTTTTATCACTTTATTCTTCAAAAGAAAGTCTAGTACATCGACGGAAGGCTTGCTCTGTCCGAATACGAGCCTCATTTGAAATCCCAAAGTTGATCGCAGAATTTTGTCATCCGTGTCAAGATATCCTGTCAATCTCTCCGAGAGGCTCCTATTGTAGTATTGGGCAGAATAACTGAACGAGTTGGTTAATATGTCCCATTCTTTCCCCAGATGAGCAGTATTCCTACATAGAAGCAGTAATTCCTTTTATTAAGTAGTATTTTTTCTTAAACTCGAGTTTGAATGGTAGAATCTGGATAAATTAGTCCTAACGACAAAATAATCCAAGGTGAAAAAACGATGAAAACATTAACGCCATCGGGCATCCTTCAAAAGATGTTTTCAATTTCCTTTATTTTATTCTCGAGTTGGCTGCTCTTGCGCTTTATTTCTTATCACAGGTTGTTTAGGGATGGGTTACTCGAGTTTTCTTTGGTCTTGATTCTTTTTTTAGTTCCCTTTTTCATTCAAACTCGGTTGAATCACCAGAAATATCTTGTATTTTTAATCGTTTTAGCTTCCGTTTTTGTCCGAATGATATGGTGTTTCCTTGTCCAAACCCAGCCTATGAGTGATTTCTTGACCTTTTGGGAAAAAGCTTATTTTGTAGCTCAAGGTCTTTCCTCTATTTTTGAAAGCAAGGCTCCAGCATCGATCTTGTATTATAGCATGATGCGAAGGTTGGTCGATGGGGTTTGGCTGGCCTATGTGGCTAATTCCGCCTTGGCGGGACTTCAAGTATGGCTAGTTTACCGAATAGTGTGGATGCTTACGCGCAACGAGAAAAGCTGGGTGGCTTCGTATCTCTATGCTTTTTACCCAGGTGGGATCAGTTTTACCTCTGTGATCAGTTCAGAAGTGTTAATGATGACGTTCATCTTGTTGACGGTCTATTTCTTTTTTTCCATTATGTATGAAACGGACTCATTGATTGTATTGAAACTGATTTTGTGCGGTTTATGCTGTGGGGTCGCCTATTTATCGAGGAATGTTTCAATTCTTTATCTTTTGATCATGGGCAGTGTTTTGTGGATGATTCCCAAGCCCAAGTTTACGATGTCTAAGCGTATGATCATGAGTGTAATGATTACCTTTTCTTTTGCCGTTACGGTTTTCCCGCAGGTCGTTTGGAATTATGAGAAATACGGGATGATTTCGATCACCAGTAATCCGTGGGGAGATATCGTTCTGCTTTTTGGAACAAGCCAAGCGACAAACGGCACTTATAATAAGGCGGAAGTGATGAACTTGTATCAAGAGGGGAAAAGGGCAGGAGAATCACTGGACCATCTGGCGATCATGCAAAAAGCTAAAGAAGAAGCCATTTCTAGAATTCTGCTAGAGCCAAGGCGCTTCCTTCATTTCGCATTAGGGGAAAAATTCGATCGAATGTGGGCAAACGATCATCTGTTGAGTTGGTCAACGAAGGAGTCTCAGTTGTTTAGGGAGGGAAAGCACAGCACCTTATTCGACTTTCTTCATAGGGCTCATAATGCTTATTATTTTTATCTTTGGTGTTTTGCCTTTGTGGGCGTCATCCTTACCCTCCGGTCGAATCATTGGGGCATGATCCTGATGACGGGATTTATTCTCATTACGTTTGTTTTCCATCTATTTTATGAAGTTCAGCCGCGTTACCATCTTCCGGTCATGCCGTTTGTCTGCATTCTGGCGAGTACCTGTTACCGCAGCGGATCGCTTCGATTAGTTAAAGAGCAATGAGGAGTCTGGGTAGAGAATACGCTAAACAGATTATTTTTGGAAACAATGTTGTAATCGCACCAGGGTGAAAAAAAAGATTGAGATATAATCTTACTATGACAACTAATCCCCACTACTTTATAGAAGTGGGGATTTTATTGCTTTTAGAAATAGGAAGTGTCTATAGGGACTATTCAGTAACGTTTTAATCGATAGTTCTTAATCTTCCTGTAAATCGATTTATCCTTTAATCTTAAAAATAATGATATAATCGGAGTAAAGTTCGCCTCTATTATCCACACCTTGCCATTTGGATCGACTCCCAGATCCAACCCCACCGTATCAATTCGATAATACTTTTGCAGTTGTTTTGCAACTTTTAGAGAAATCGAATCCATTTGGCTCTGGATTTGACTGGATGATTTTCCTCGTAAATTGGATTGTCTTATCGCTGAGGATAAAGGAATGACTCTCCCTCTACTGCGTGCGACGTTGGTGACAATATAGCCAGCGCCTGCTATTTTTGCTAATTTACCCGTAATGATCCAATCTGAATTCTTATTTCTTTGGATCATCACACGAGCATCAAAAGGCATCCTTCCAACTTTCGCCAAGGTTATTTTCTGTTGCACGATATAGGGACTTCCATTTGTGCTGTTCCGAATAAAGGAATAGGCGGATTGAAGTCCTTTGACCATTTTAATGGTTTTTTCAAATTGAATCTTGTATTTTCCATTGTTTAGGGAAGAAACTGACATGACGCCAACGCCGCCTGATCCGATGGATGGTTTGACAATGACATCTCGGTATTTTTTTAGCAGGGATATAAAATTGTCTTTAGATAGGGATCTAGTTTGAGGAAGGGCGGAATTTAAAGAAGAGGATTTTGCCATCAGGTTATGTTTGTTCAGTTTGCTTCGACTATAAGCCACTCCAATTCACTTCCCCGTCTTCAGTAAACAACGGGTGATCCTCATAATGTGTGATCTGATTTTTGTTATCAACAAAAACGACTTTGGGAACAAGTTTTTTTACTTCCTCTTCATCGAAGAGTCCCATGCTTAAGATAATTACAAGATCTCCAGGCTCAAATAGATGAGCAGGAGGACCGTTTAAACAAATCTTCCCCGATCCTTCTTGAGCCGGTATGGCGTAGGTTTTCCAGCGTGTTGCGTTTCGCAGACTGGTTACTTGTACCATCTCGTATGGATGAATATTGGCCATTTTCATTAAAAGAGCATCAATGGTAATGCTCCCGACATAATCTAGACTCGCTTCCGTAACGGTTGCTCGATGAATTTTCCCCTTGCACATGAGCCTATTCATTTCTTAGGAATCGCCTCATTTCTGTCCATATGTTCATTATTCTCTACAACAGACTATGTAAAAGAGGCAAAAATGAATGTTCATGAGCTGAAGTTTGTATAATTTAGGCTAACTATCACACTTTTCAGACTCCTTCATAATCTAGTAAAAGCTAATTGGGTGATAGGAGGTTCTCGTCGTGTCTTTCGGATTAACCTGTAAAATTTGTGGGAAGCAAAAGCCATTTAAGATAAAAGAAACGAAGTGCAGCTGTGGTGGAACATTGTTAGTAGATTATGATCTTGATGCTGTTAGTCGAACCTTGACTAAAGAAAGCTTGAAAGAGCGAGCAACCAATATGTGGAGATATGTAGAACTTTTGCCTGTTGCAAAGGAGGAGAATATTGTTTCCTTGGGTGAAGGCTGGACCCCTTTGATTCGATTGCATCATGCTGAACGAACCTTCCCCCTACAAAAGCTCTGGGTAAAAAGGGAAGAACAGAACCCTACCCGCAGCTTTAAATCACGTGGGTTTTCTGCTGCTCTTTCCATTGCAAAAGAGCATGGCATAAAAAAGGTGGCGGTGAACTCCAATGGCAACGCAGCTTCAGCCTTATTAGCCTATGCTGCTCATGCAGGAATGGAAGCCTATGTCTTCCTACCCCAAGATTGTCCAGGGCTGATTGCTGAGGAATGTTGTCATTACGGGGCTCAAACGTTCTTGGTGGATGGGTTGATCCACGATGCAGGTCAAATTATTGTGGAAGGTGAGCAAAAGCAAGGTTGGTACCACGTTGGGACGCTGAAAGAACCTGGAAGGGCTGAAGGAAAAAAAACGATGGGATTGGAGCTGGCTGAGCAGTTAGGGTGGAAGCTTCCCGATGTGATTATTTATCCGACAGGCGGTGGTTCTGGTGTCATCGGAATGTGGAATGCATTTCAGCAATTGAAGAAATTGGGATTTATCCAGGGAGATTTGCCTCGGATGGTGAGTGTACAGGAAATGGGTTGTCAACCTATTGTTAAGACTATGGAGAGCAAGGGGAAATTCCAGCCCCAGTTTCATGAGGTTACCTCCAATCCAACCGGAATGCGGGTTCCCCATCCACCGGACGGGGAATGGATTGTTTCTATTCTCCGTCAATCTGGCGGCACCGCTGTAGCCGTCTCTCCCGAAGAGATCCAAAATGCTCAACGCTCGTTTGGCACACAAGGCATTTCATCCTCGCCAGAAGGAGCGGCAACGTGGGCTGGATTGACACGTTTGCTTGATCAGGGATGGATTCGGCCGACGGATGAGGTGGTACTGTTTAATACATCTCATGCCATGAAATACCTAGAATGGGATCAAGCTCATTTGCCGATTGTGAAGAATTATCAAGATTGGCTTAGACTAAATCAACCCGAATAATTTTCAATATACAGGTGGTGATAGGTACCTATTAAATGGGGCTGTTGCCACCTTTTTGTTTCCCTAACGGAACCAATATCGTCTATGGGGATACTTGGGCATTCTTTTACTTTTGTAAAAGGGACTCCACTAAAGGGCAGAATAGCTTAATAAAAATGGCCATTTTATGGGAAAATAAAATTACTACAAACAATGGATGGGGTTTGAGTTTCCAATCTCATCATGTTTACAATCTTTCATTCGGAGGCACTTATGCTGTTCATAAAAATCCTATCGCTCTATCTCATTACCATAGCTATCATGCGATTAATGGGGAAGTCCACGATCGTCCAAATGACACCTTATGACTTGGTAGCCATCATAATCATCGGAACAGTAGCCTCCGAGCCTTTAATTAGTACGGAGATCAAACCAACACTTCAGGTATTAGGAATTCTTGTAGTTCTGCATATTATTTTCGCAAAGCTGACATTGAATCAAATCTTTAATCGATTCTTCCTGGGCAAGCCAACGATCCTGATCAAACGGGGGAAAATCTTAGAAGACCAATTGGAGAAGGCGAGAATCTCCGTAGCCCAACTTCTATCCATCTTGAGAAGCCGGGGCTATCCTAAAATATCGGATATCGACTATGCCGTTCTTGAACCGATTGGGGAAATCAGCGTTATCCCAAAATCGGAAAATACGCCTGTCACGGTACAGCACTTGAATCTTGACATCGATGATGATGGAATGCCCATCTCTGTTGTTATTGATGGAAAGATCCAGCATAATAATCTGAAAGAACAAAAAAAGAGCAAACAATGGCTATTGGAAAAATTGAACGAGGAAAATGTTGAATTAAAGCAGATTCTTTATGCCTTTGTCAGTGAGAAAACGGAGAAATTAACCATTAGTGTTCGCTGAGAGAAATGAACCATGAGTAGTTCAACATATCTTCACATTTATTAATATGAAAATATTAGAAAGTAAACTAAAATAGGTATATCACTTTTGAAACATAATAGAGGGATTTCAAATGGATTTACCGGAGGCAAGTTTATGTATATTGATTTATTAAATAACCTAGCCATTACAGCAGCTCTCTTATATATTGCAGGGAAGTTTTTTCAGGATAGACCCTTAGATTTGAATGTACCAGTCATGACAAGGATTTATGCAGGACTCGGGGCAGGAATACTCGGAACCTTATTAATGGTTAGTACAATTCACGTCACGGATATTGTCATCGTAGATCTAAGACATTTAGCTTTGGTTGTGGCTGGAATTTTTGGTGGGCCTGTATCATCGATTGTTTCGGGGATGATTATTGGAGTCATGCGCGTATTGCTATATGGGGCAAATGCTGCTTCCCTTACTGCTGGAACGGTAGCGATTGTCATGGGGATTCTATTTGGTTTTTATTCTAGTAGAAATATATCCAAAATAGTTAAGTACGTTTTGATGAATGTCTCCTATGTTTCGATCAGCTCAGCTGTAATCTATTTCTTTTCAAAAAATGATACAGGTTCTATCGAATTTATTCTATATAATTATTGGTTCATATCGTTGATTGCAGGTATTTTTACCTATTTTTTTGCCGAATACATTAAAACGTCCAATGAAAATCACCGTTCAATTATGCATTATAAAATGATAGCTGATAATTCCATGGATCTCATATCTACTCATCATGCAGACGGTACTTTTAAATACATATCGCCTTCTTGTAGAAGTATTCTAGGATATGAAGTGGCAGAACTGATAGGAAAAAATCCTTATGATTACTACCTTCCGGATGATTTGGAAAAGATTAAGATATCTCATGAGACGATAATGAGTACACCAGATAATTACAGCGTCCAATATCGGTTTCTCCAAAAAGACGGATCTTATATTTGGTTGGAGACAACCTCAAGAAGCATGAAGGATTCTCAAGAACTCCTCTGTATAACTAGAGATATTACGCAAAGAAAATTGACAGAAGAAGCTTTAAAGGATAGTGAAAAACGGTATAAGCAATTAGTCGAGCAATCTCCGGAAGGGATCATTGTCCACACTCAAGGGAAAATTGTCTATCATAATACAAAAGCAAGGGAACTTTTATTAGGAGCCCAAAAGGATAAATTGATAGGAAAACCAATCCTGCAATTTATACATCCAGATTTTCGTCAGATTGCACAAAAACGCGTGAACTCCATACAGGAGTTAGGAGTAAATGCAGATTGGATTGAGGAAAAACTTGTAAGATTCGATGGAGAAGTCTTTGATGCAGAAGTTACAGGAGCTCCAGTCACTTACTTAAATCAGCGTGCTGCTCAAACCATTTTTCGGGATATTACAAACCGTAAGCAAATAGAGAACCAAATAAGAGAAAGTGAAGAGAGATACAGACGTTTAATTGTTTTATCTCCAGACCCGATCCTTATTCATGATGGACATACCATTCTATTTGTAAGTGATAAGGCGACGGATTTAATTGGTGGAGCAGACTATAATGAAATCGTGGGCAAATCTATCTATGAATTTATCCATCCTGATTATCATGAGGGGATGTCCAATCGAATTAAGCACTTGTTTGAAACTAGACAACCATTAGCTACAACAGAATTGAAAATGAGGAATCTAATGGGACAGATTTTTGATATTGAGATTTCATCTGATTTCACATTCTATAAGGGAAAAAATGCAAGCCAAGTCATTATTAGAAATATTACAGAAAGAAAAAGGACAGAAAAAGCCTTAAAGGAAAGTGAGGAACGTTATCGATTCATTACCAATAATTCTTCGGATATGATCACACTCATGTCAGCAGATGGGACTAATATTTTTCAATCTGCTGCATGTAAAAGATTAATAGGATATGAGCCAGAGGAATTAATAGGGAAATCCGTCTTTGATAAAGTTCACCCTGAAGATCTTCCAACCTTAACAGAACTGCATTTTGAAGTCATGAATGAATTGGATGTGGTTACTTTTAGCTATCGTGTCCGACGGAAGGATGGTCAGTATGCATGGCTTGAATCCACAGCGAGAGCCCTACGGAATGAAGATGGTACCCTCCACGAAATTCATGCCGTGTCCCGGGATATTACCGAACGCAAGAAAATGGAGGAGGTTCTAAAAGAAAGCGAAGAGCGTTTCCGACTGCTCGCAGAGTATTCAAGCGATATGATCACGCTACATGACGCTGAAGGGAAATACCTCTATGCTTCACCTGCTAGTAAGATCATCCTTCAATATGAAAACGAAGAACTAGTTGGCCAAGATGCCTATCATTTTATTCATCCTGAGGACCAAGAAATTATTAAAAGACATCATCAAACTTTACTGGAGACTGGGTTCATTATTTCTACTTACCGGATGCGTAGAAAAGATGGTGAATATATATGGTTTGAATCATCCATAAGGGTCTTGCATGAAACCCATTTGGAAGGTTCTAAACTCATTGTGGTATCACGTAATATTACGGAGCGAAAATTGACGGAACAAAAGCTTCAAGAAGCAAATAAGCTCCTTCAGCATCTTTCAACGGTGGATGGCTTAACTGGAGTAAGGAATAGGCGTAGCTTTGATGAAATGTTGGAAATGGAATGGAATCGTGCGATTCGCAATTCAACGTCCCTATCCTTAATCATGATTGATATTGATCATTTTAAAGCCTACAATGATACGTACGGACATCAAGCGGGAGATGGATGCTTGAAAGAAGTGGCTCAATCGGTTGCAGATAGCCTTGATAGATCAGGAGATACAGTGTTTCGGTATGGAGGGGAAGAATTTGGTGTGATTCTTCCTGAAACAGATGTAGCTGGAGCCATTCACGTGGCTGAAAAAATAAGAGTAGCCATTGATGCCCTAAATATACCTCATTCCGGCTCTAAAGTTAGCGATCATGTCACGATTAGTTTAGGTACAGCGACTATGGTTCCTACTATGTATACTTCTGCAAATGATCTTGTTGAAGCTGCGGATAGGGCTCTCTATCAAGCGAAGCAAGAGGGTAGAAATCGTGTAAGAACTTATGAAAGAAGCATAATTTCAAACTAAACAAAGCAATGATTTGTGGAGGGGCTGTTTTTTAAAAAACAGTCCCTTTTTCTATGAGGCACATCGATTGATTGCTACTTGGAAATATGGGACTGAAGTAATTGCTGAACGCAAAGATGAAGGTTGGATTGGGCTTTCTGGAGATATAAACAGTGATGGAAATTATGACTATCTTTATGAAAATGTTACAACCACGTATCAAATCTATAAAAGCAAGGGCAGTTACAGTGAAAGTTCCTAAAGCTTTCCTTTTAAATATCCCTTCAGCTCAAGGATATTTAAGGGGTCCAGTTGAAAAGAATGAGAAGCTAAATGTAATCGGCCAAAGTGGTAGTTTCTGGTTTATAAAAGGTTCAACCGGACACGGTTTTATTTCCAAAACCGTTGCATGGTAGAAAGAAGAGGGTTAGAATTCATGGGAGTATATTAATCTTTATCTTTTTAGCTATGACGGAGATCGGTAGAACCGGATAGGATTATATCTTTCCCTGCTTTGTTACTGCGGTATAGGGCAACGAGAAACCAAATCGGGTTTTATTCTGACAGGGGAAGCCCCAAACACCAGTCTGTCAGAATACCAGCCTCATTCTGACAGGGGAAGCCCAAAACAGCAAGATCCCTGTTCCTTTTTACTATTCAAGTATTGGGAGCTAAGCTGGCTCCATAAACTTCTAATCTATGGGATACAAATGGGAATTGTTGTGATACAATTGCTCAAAAATGTATCTTATATTTTAATATTGAGGGCTAGTCGATGGATTCTTTTTTAGAAATTCTTGTTGCTATTTTTATCTTTGCCTTGTTGTTGAGATACCTTGAAGGAAAGAAGCAACCCGTTAGCCATATTTTAGTTTTTGTTTTAACAACTACTGTACTGATTTGGATAATTCAATTCGGTATAGAATATTTTTTCTAATTTCAAAATCCATTACTATTAAACCAAATGATCTCAAAGAAGCAATTGAATTTTTTACTTCATTAAAGGGGGATTGAGAGCGTCTTAAGAGATGTTCTTGATTCCTTTTTCTTTACTGGGGAGAAACGGGATTCTTCCCATGGGTATTGCTCTTCTTTACATATTCTTCAAGAACTGCCTTTATCATTGAAAATGGAAAGAGTGTTAAGCATTGTACCTTCCCTTGTCTATTTAACTGAAAGAATCATCTTTATTTTATGGGGAATCAGTGATACTTACACCTATTGGACACGTTAAAAAGGAGATACATCAATGGAGAGGAACAGAGACCGATGGATAATAATCTAAATGAAACCATTAAAAGACGATATGATCGCATATCTGCGATATTTAATTGGATGGATAGGATGATTAACCAAGAATGGAGAAAGGAACTGCTGACTCATGTATGGAACGGGTGCGAATCTAGCGTATTATCCTCGGGAAGTGTCCCTAACGGGAATCGATTTCAGTCCCGGGATGTTACGATTCACAAGGAGCAAAGCAGAAAGTTTAAAGCTACTAGTAAAACTAATGGAGATGGATGCGCAGAAGCTTTCCTTTCCCGACAATACATTTGATTATGTGGTGGCTACCTGTGTTTATTGTTCTGTACCCGATCCGATTGCTGGGTTGGTGGAAATGAGGAGGGTATGTAAGCCAAAAGGTAAAGTATTATTATTGGAACATATGCGCAGTGAAAATGAAGTTGTTGGACTACTGATGGATGCTATGAACCATCGACCAACAGGAATTGTTAATGGGAACGATCATGCGACGCCTAGTTCTAGGTCCAAACAAGTAAAACTATAGAAGATGAAAGTAAGTCTTTAACGAATCTTAACAAAAAATATATACGATAGAATATAGGCTTGTCATTCTTGAGGGGGCTAGACATGAATACAAAAGGAAAGTCCATACTGATTGTTGAAGATGACTATAAGATCCGTAAGTTAATCAAACTTTACTTAGAGAAAGAAGGATATGAAGTATTTGAAGCGGTTGATGGAGAGGAAGCCCTTCAGACTTTTAATGAATTAGATCCCTGTTTTATTATACTTGATTTAATGTTGCCCAAGGTTAGTGGAGAAGAGGTCTGTCAGAACTTACGGTCTGAGTACAAGGCGGAGGTTCCCATTATTATGCTAACGGCTAAAGTGGATGAAGAGGAGAAGATTAAAGGTCTGAAAATGGGAGCAGATGATTATGTGACCAAACCATTCAGCCCAGCTGAGTTAGTCGCACGCGTTGAGTCTGTATTGCGAAGGACAGGACATCGATGCAGTAAAATTACGTATCGCGGGATTACAGTTAAACCCTTGCGGGGTGAGGTTCACTACCGAGGGAAACCAATAGCATTGACACAGCATGAATACAAACTTCTCTACTTTTTCATGCGGCATCCTAATCAGATCCTGACTCGCGAGCAACTCCTTGATGAGTTGTATCCGAATCAAGAGAAGATCGTGATAGAAAGAACAATAGACGTCCATGTAGGGAAGCTGCGTGAGAAGGTGAAATATGATGGAGAGCAAGAGTTGATCGAAACGGTGAGAGGGATGGGATATCGGTTTGCAGCCTACTAACTTTTCTATCCTAAAGTGGTTTAAGGGTCTTAGTGTTTTCTGGAAATTAATTATTGTAAATGGACTGGTCATTGGGATTGCCGTCTGGCTTGCAGGTGTTTCCGTGAAGGACTATGCCTGCTTGCTTGTGAATCAGTACCCTTCAATAGGAAGAGAAGAAAGTGAATTATTTAATCAAACGATGCAATCTTTCCTGCTCAAAGCGAGTTTTTTGGCTATGTTGATTGCAGGTTTAATCCATTATCTATTTGTTAAGAGAGTGTTTTCTCCACTAAAAAGACTAAGTCTTGCCGCGAAGGACATGGCAATGGGGAGATACCCAGGGCCTATCCCCGTTCACACTACAGATGAAATAGGCATGCTGACTGCTGATTTTAATAACTTGAGTAGAAAGTTGCAGCAAACGGAAGAATGGAGAAAGAAGATGGTTAGTGACATTGCCCATGAATTACGAACACCACTTACGAACATGAACGGATACCTAGAAGCTTTAAAAAGTGGAGTAATAGAAGGGAACCCAGAAATCTATGAATCCTTGCATGAGGAATCTCTGCGAATTACAAGATTAGTTGAACAAATGCATCAGTTAAATATATGGGAATCAAGGAAATGGTCTGAGAAAACGGTGAGAAAAGTAGAGATGGAGCAGGTCATTGAAACAGCACTAGAGAGTTTCGCTCTAGAATTTAAGAACAAAGAAATAGCAATGCACACATGTATCCAAGCTGGCGAAGTGATGGGACATGAGGATGGTTTAAAACAGGTGATGGTGAATTTGTTGAAAAATGTACTTCAATACGATCGAGGTGGATGGGTTCGTGTGGAGGGTGAAATCGTTGACGGATCTTACAAGGTGAGTGTAATGAACGAAGGACAACCTATTCCGAGTGAACATGTCGAACATGTTTTTGACCGTTTTTACCGGATAGACCCTTCAAGAAATCGTGAGACAGGAGGTTCTGGATTAGGGCTTGCCTTGGTGAAAGAAATTGTGGAACAGCATAGTGGAGAGGTAGGAGTCCATTCAAAGAACCATTATCATTCCTTTTGGTTTAAGGTGCCAATGATAGGAGAGAGATCAATTAATTAAATATTTACTGGGGTTCTTTAAAGAATCTTAACAAACTTGGTCTATAGTAAGGAATATAAAGGAGGGACACGATGGAAGATGCAATCAAGTGGGGACCATTACTTGTGAAGTGGAAGTGGATTGTGCTGTTAGCTTCAGTGGGGGTCGGATATCTTTTAGTTAAGCTAAGGTTAAAGGGAATGGAGCAGGATCAGAGATCTAGTATACTGGATACAATTACCCATTCCGTTTGGGTTAGTATTGGTATTTGGAAATTCAGTTATATTCTTTTTAATCCGATGTCCGTGTTATCTTATCCGATGACTTTGGTTTATTTCTCAGGGGGTTACAAAGGATGGATCCTAGCTGTTGTTTCGGTATTTATCTATCTTCTATATAAAGCAAAGAAGCAGGATATGACCATTCATCTCTATATCATTTTGCTAGGACTTGGATATGGAGGAGCTAGCGCTCTCTATCATGGAATTTCTTGGGTCACAAGCTACAATGATCGGTGGTTCCACCTTGGTGAAATCTTATTATCGGTCGTATTTGTATGGTGGTTTTATAGAAGGGAATCGGTCAGTCAAGCCTTTCATGGGATGGTTTGGCTTGGACTTAGCCAAATTTTTATTCATTATTTTAAAGACGTTCATGTTGGAATGTGGTGGGGGTTATCCAGAGATCAGCTTATCTTTCTAGCTATTTCCCTGATCGGTTTTATTGGGGCTGCAAGCCCACGTTTTATACGAAATGAGAGAGGAGCCTTATAGATTGGATAATATATCTATATTTTTTGCTTTTACTGCGGGGATGTTATCCTTCTTTTCCCCCTGTATCTTTCCATTGATTCCTGCTTATATTGCCAATTTAACCGGTTCTACGGTTCAGTCAGAGAAAATCGTTGTTCCTAAACGGGTCCTTATGTCTCGTTCCATTTATTTTATCTTAGGGTTTAGCCTAGTGTTTATGCTAATGGGGGCTTCAGCAAGCGTGTTAGGTCAACTATTTGCTGAATATCGTGGGATTCTTGAGAAGGTAAGTGGTTTTTTGATTATTGTGTTTGGCATGCAGATGGCGGGTTTCTTAAGTTTAAGATTCTTGATGTTCGAGAAGCGATTTGAGGTTGATGTTAGTCGGAAGAAAAACAATGGAACTTCTTTTTTAATGGGATTAGCCTTTGGTACAGGTTGGACGCCCTGTGTGGGGTTAGCTCTGTCTTCTATTCTTTTGCTTGCCGGTTCTGTTGATACGATGTACAGTGGTCTGCTTCTTTTACTGGTTTACTCTTTAGGTCTAGGGATCCCCTTTCTCTTGATTTCCTGGATGATTACGTATTCACTTGGTGCTGTAAGAAAGGTCAATAAAATGCTTCCGCGACTATCTTTGATTAACGGCTGGATCTTGATTTCTATGGGCTTATTGCTCTTTACGGGCCAACTGCAAAAATTGAGCGCTTGGCTGGCCACCTTTACACCCTTTATTTATTAAAAGGAGGATTTGACGATGGGTAAAAATATTTTGGCAGTGATGGTATTAGTCGGTCTAGTGATTTGGGGTGTGTATGACTCGGGGAAGGACTCTAGTGTTGGAGGCAAAGAAGAAATTTCTCAAGAAGAAGTGAACGCGCCGGTGGGTTTGGAGCAAGGGAACCTAGCTCCTGATTTTGAGCTGAAAACTTTAGATGGAAAGAATATGAAACTTTCTGATTTGCGAGGCAATCGGGTGATTGTCAATATGTGGGCGACCTGGTGTCCGCCTTGTCGAGCAGAAATGCCGGATATGCAAGAGTTCTATGAAACACATAAAGATAAAGGGATTGTGATCCTAGGAGTCAATCTGACTGCAACGGAAAGACAACCGGAAAATATTGCTAAGTTTATTGAACAGTTTGGTCTCACGTTTCCTATCGTATTGGATGAGCAGAGTCATGTGGCGGATCTTTATCAGGCGGTTTCTATCCCTACAAGCTACATCATTGATTCCAAAGGTATCATTCATCAAAAAATTGTAGGTCCTATGAACAAGGAAATGATGGAAGACATGCTGTTGAGTCTAAATTGATATAAAGGAGGATAAGAACATGACAAAGGTAATGCAAGTAAAACTCTTCACCGCATCCGCTTGCCCCATGGGAAGAACCATGGGGACGGTGATTCAAGAAGTGAAGGATTGCCGTCCAGAGTTGTCCATCGACATCTATTATATAGATATTCAAGTAGAAGAGGCCAATGTCTATCGAATTAAACAGAATCCAACTACCTTGTTGCTCTCCGAGGATGGGAAGGAACTTGTCCGAGTAGAGGGTTTTAAGGAAACGTCGGAGATGCTTCAGCTAATCGAACAATCGGATAGTAGGGGGATCCACCCAAGTGAACCCATAGAGGCGAATCGAGAGTCTCAAGAGAAGTACGTGATCTACCTTTATGATGAGCAGGGCACACTTGTACCGGTTGAAGTGGTTCACAGGAACCTAACCTCCATAAAAACGCCTCGGATTACCTTGCTCCAACTTTTATTAAAGAGTATTGTACATCATTTACATAATCCCTTTCCTGTATCCTCTTCCTTAGAGCTCGTCCAATTTAACGGGGATAAAGGAACGATTACATTAAGGGGAGCTTCTGATACGACCGAAGACGAGCGTATGAAAATGAAGAGAGCCGCAGAAAAATCTCTAGAGACTTTTGGGATAAAAGAAGTGGAACTTGAACTTTACATCAATGGTTAACATTGGTGCCTCGAGTGATCTATAGTTTTTTCCTTATTGGAAAGTCTAGATATAGGGTATAAGCACTCTATTTGATCCCTAAGAGGTGAAAAAAGTGGGAACTGAAACTGTTATTAAAGCTGATAAAACTATGGATTGTAAAGGGCTGGCTTGCCCTATGCCGATTGTAAAGACGAAGAAGGCTATGGAAGAAATACAAGCAGGTCAGGTCATGGAAGTAGAAGCAACCGATAAAGGATCTACAGCGGATATTTCAAGCTGGGCCAAGAATACCGGCCATCAATACCTTGGAACCGTAGAAGAAGGCAATACGCTGAAACATTACTTACGGAAATCAGATCCAAGTGAGACGAAAGAGGAAACGAAATTTCCGCATACGGTAACAAATGAAGAGCTTCAAAAAAGACTTGAAGAAAACGACAATATCACGGTTCTTGATGTTCGGGAGCCAGCCGAATACACTTTCGGTCGTATACCTGGAGCCAAGTCGATACCCCTAGGGGAATTAGAAGAACGATTGCATGAAATAAGCCCCGAACAAGAGATTCATGTGGTCTGCAGGACGGGGAATCGGAGCGATATGGCCTGTCAGTTGTTAGCGGAGAAAGGCTATACGAAAGTAAGGAATGTTCTTCCGGGTATGTCTGGCTGGACCGGATCGGTTGAGAAGAATTAATTTATTATGGCTTGGAGGGAAAGCTTGTGTCCACAAAAGTAGCGATTATTGCCAGTAATGGTGGTTTGTTTGACGCATATAAGGTATTTAACATTGCTACAGCGGCTGCAGCAACGGATGCGGAAGTAGCGATTTTTTTTACTTTTGAAGGTTTAAACTTAATTCATAAACAAGAGTTTCAGCAGTTACCTATGCCAGCGGGTAAAGAGCACTTTGAAGCAGGGTTTAAGGCAGCGAACGTTCCAGCTATCCCTGAGTTGGTCGGTATGGCTGTAGAAATGGGGGTCAAGATTATTGCCTGCCAAATGACGATGGACGTCATGAATTTAGAAAAAGAGCATTTTGTGGATGGGATTGATGTGGGAGGAGCTGTCACTTTCTTGGACTTTGCCAAAGATGCGAACGTTACTTTAACGTTTTAGGAGGGGTAATAAAAATGGAAAGTGTAAAAGTAGTGGATGCGAGAGGACTCGCTTGTCCAATGCCTATCGTAAAAACGAAAAAAGCGATCGATGAAATGCAGGCTGGTGAAGTGCTAGAAATTCATGCTACAGACAAAGGGGCTAAGAATGATCTAACAGCCTGGGCAAAATCCACGGGACACGAACTTGTTCAAGATACAGAAGAAGATGGAACGTATAAATTCTGGATTAAGAAGCACTAGAACACCAATGTAGAGAAGGGAGGCTTACTATGACTACAGCAGTTAGAACGGAGCTTCACCCCATGACGCCGGGAGAATTAACTAAAATCGTCCTTAATAAAGAAGAACTATTTATACTAGATGTGAGGGAACAAAGTCAATTTGATGATTGGAAGATTGAAGGGGAAAGTATTGAGATGATCAATATCCCTTATTTTGATTTATTAGATGGAGTGGATCCTGCCCTAGACAAGATTCCAAATGGGAAGAAAGTGCTTGTCGTGTGTGCGAAAGAAGGTTCTTCCGTTTATATCGGTGAACAGATCGCCGAAAAAGGGAGAAGCAATGTTCATTACCTCACGGGCGGGATGAAGGGATGGAGTGAACATCTCGAACCTGTTAAAGTAGGGAACCTTCAATCTGGGGGAGAGCTTTACCAATTTGTTCGCATCGGCAAAGGTTGTCTCTCTTACATGATCATCTCTAATGGTGAAGCTGCCGTTGTTGATACGCTTCGGATGGCGGATGAGTTTGAGCAGTTTGCTAATCAGCACCAGGTGAAGATCAAGCATACGATTGATACCCATTTACATGCTGACCATATCTCGGGAGGAAGGCCACTTGCTGAAAAGACCGGTGCTACTTATTGGCTGCCTTCTAAGGATGCCGGTGAAGTAACGTTTGCTTATGAACCACTAGTAGACAGCAAACCGATTGAAGTAGGGAATGTCTCCATTATGCCAGTCTACTCTCCTGGGCATACGATTGGAAGTACCTCGTTAATTGTGGATGATCAGTATTTGTTATCTGGAGATATCTTATTCATTGAATCCATTGGTCGTCCTGATTTAGCCGGTCTAGCAGAAGATTGGGTTGGGGATCTACGTGAAACCTTGTATCAGCGTTATAAAGGTCTAGCGGAAGATTTGACCGTCCTTCCTGCTCATTTCGGCAAAATAACGGAATTGGGTAATGGAGGGCTGGTTGCTGGTAAATTAGGTGACTTATATCGGAATAATCCGGGATTAAACATCCATAATGAGACAGAGTTCAGGAAAGTCGTTACAGAGAACTTACCCCCTCAGCCCAATGCATATCAGGAGATTAGACAAACCAACATGGGGAAGATTCAACCGAGTGAGGATGAACGGCAGGAAATGGAGATTGGGCCTAATCGTTGCGCTGTTCATGATAAATAGAGGCTAATTAAATCAGCGAACCCTATTGCAAGAGTTCGCTGATTTCTTTCTTACGTATTTATTTATCATAAATAATCGATACACCTAGAGAACAATAGGTTTCTTCCTTGTAATGACCGTGTGGACACTGTTTTGTGCAGCACAGTCCATTATCTTCACATGTGAGTGGTTGTTTGCATTCGGGGCAGATATTTTGGAAAAGATCTTTTAACTGAGTCAGCATCGTTTTCTCCTTTATCCGATATACGGACTTTAGTATTTCAGTTTTCCTTATCTATTATGTTGGGAAATGGAGGTTTTGAATGGATATTCTGCTTTATGTTGTCATGCTCGTATTAGGCTTAATTGGTTCGTTTTTTTCTGGACTCCTTGGCATCGGTGGAGCTATTATCAACTATCCCCTATTACTCTATGTACCAGATCTCCTTGGTGTCGCACAATTCAGTGCCCAAGAAGTTTCCTCGATTAGTATGTTTCAGGTGTTATTCGCTTCGCTAGCGGGTGTGTTGGCCTTTCGCAAACATGGTGGGGAGAATGTCATCCACAAGCGTCTTGTGTTGTATATGGGAGTCAGTATACTGATTGGGAGTTTGCTTGGTGGCATTGTTTCTCGATATTTACCTAGTGCTATGATAAACCTGGTCTATGGTGTATTAGCCATTTTAGCCGTTGTCCTTATGCTTATTCCAAGTAAGGGTCAGCAGGAACAAACTGTTTCAACAGATATTCCCTTTAATAAAGTCATCGCAATATCCTCTGCCTTTTCTGTCGGAGTTGTATCTGGAATTGTGGGAGCAGGGGGTGCTTTTATTTTGATACCCATTATGTTGACCGTATTAAAGATTCCTACCCGTGTAACCATTGCCTCTTCTCTTGCCATTGTGTTTATCTCAGCTGTTGGTGGGAGTATAGGGAAGCTCATGGCTGGATTTACCCCGTTCTTACCCACAGTATTTACGGTTATTGGAAGTATACTTGGAGCTCCCATTGGGTCCATGGTGGGGAGGGGAGTCAACGTGAAAGTCTTAAGATATGGGTTGGTTGTATTAATTTCTATAACTGCTTTTAAGATTTGGAGCGAAATACTCTAGCAGTTGACATGAGTTGAAAAGAGTATATAATAATACCCACGGGGGTACACGTTATGTGTTGTTTAAGGGGGTGATACACCTGTATAAGGTTCAAGTCTCAAACAATGTGAAGAACTCATTACTTGCAGATTTAGTTCGCGAAGGGAAACGATTCATCCGATTATCCTATGTAGACTCATGAGCAGGTGGAGAGATTCGTTTGACCCTGGATGGGTCAAGAGATAGGGAACAGGATGAAGTCGAAATGATTGATGATCTTCCTTTTGTCTACAGAAAATGGGAAGAGCCGTACATGCGTAATCTCTCGATTATGCAGTGGGGAACAGGAGCCAAGTCTTATTATGAAGTAAGATAAAAGTTAAGGGGTTGACATTAGTTCAAGAGTAAAGTATCATACCTGTAGGGGTATAAAAAAGAGCAGAATATTTTTTTAGTCAAATTAATACCTATAGGGGTATAAGTAAATTTAAAAGAAAGAGGGAGTTATGATGAATATTTTAGTAGACAAAATGATTGATGCCAAAGGATTAGCTTGTCCCATGCCGATTGTTAAAACCAAAAAAGGGATCGAAGAGGTTCATGCTGGGCAAGTCGTTGAAATTCAAGCAACAGACAAGGGCTCTCTAGCTGATATTCAGGGTTGGGCAAGAAATACGGGGCACCAATACCTTGGATCTATTGAAGAGAATGGGGTGTTCAAGCACTACTTGCGTAAAGCAGATCCTCAAGAAGTCAAGGAAGTAGCGAAGTTTCCTCATGTCATCACGAACGAGGACTTACAACAAAAAGTAGAGAGTGGTGACAATGTTGTTGTCCTTGATGTTCGTGAACCAGCGGAATATGCCTTCGGTCACATTCCAGGGGCGATCTCCATTCCTATGGGTCAGTTAGAAGGACGAGGTCAAGAATTAAGCAAAGAAAATGAAATCTACGTGGTTTGTCGTACTGGGAATCGTAGTGATATGGCTTGTCAATGGTTAAGTGAACAAGGATTTAAAGTCGTGAATGTCTTACCAGGTATGACGGGTTGGACAGGGCCGATCGAAAAAAATGAGTAAACAATATACCTAAAAAATGGAGGGGAAGAACATGAATCAAGTACATCCAATGACCGCAGCCCAAGTGGCTCATATGGTGATCAATAAAGAAGAACTATTTATCTTGGACGTTCGTAACAATGAAGATTTTAACGATTGGAAAATTGAAGGGGAAAAAGTGAGCATCATGAACATTCCTTACTTTGACCTATTGGATGGTGTCGATGAAGCGATGAAGCACCTTCCGAAAGATGGAAAAGTTTTGGTTGTCTGTGCAAAAGAAGGCTCATCCAAGTTTGTCGCTGAACAAATTGCAGAAGCAGGACACTCAGAAGTGTACTTCCTGGAAGGTGGAATGAAGTCTTGGAGTGATTACCTGCAACCTGTTAAAGTGTTTGAAAATGACGAAGTACAAGTATATCAATTTATTCGTGTAGGAAAAGGCTGTCTATCTTATATGGCGATCTCAGGAAAAGAAGCCTTAGTCGTCGATCCGTCTCGCTTGACGGAAGCCTACTTGACGATGGCCCAATCCCAAGGGGTAGAGATTACGCATATTGTGGATTCCCATTTGCATGCGGATCACATCTCTGGGGGAAAAAGACTAGCAGATGAAACGGGTGCGAAATATTACCTCATGAAGAGTGAAGGAGCGGTATTCGAGCATCTTCCCTTTGAACAACATGAAACGATTAACTTTGCTAATATTCATCTACAAGTATTGGCTGTTAAAACGCCTGGACATACCCCGGGGAGTGTTTCCTTCTTGATTAATGACCAACTTCTCTTCTCCGGAGATACCATCTTTGTCGGTGGGTTAGGTCGTCCGGATCTTGGAGGAAAAGCAAGAGAATGGGCAAAAGATCTGTATCAAACGGTATATGAAAAAGTAGCGGGTATGGCAGATGCGACCATTGTCCTTCCTTCTCACTATGCAGATCTGAATGTGGAGATGAATGAGGAAGGATTCATTGGTGCTACTTTAGGGGAAATCCGCTCAACCAATGAAATGATGGTCAATAAAACAGAAGACGAGTTCATCGAAGCAGTAGCGCAATCCGCGAAAACGGAAACACCTCCGAACTTTGAGGAAATTATCGCGATCAATCGTGGAATCGACCAAGCAACAACCGAACGTGAACAAGAATTAGAGATCGGACCCAATCGCTGTGCGGTTCACCATACAGCTTAATTTAAACCATAAACGAGGAGGAATAAAAAATGAACAGTAATATGATTTTAGATGCTAAAGGATTAGCTTGCCCTATGCCGATTGTAAAGACAAAAAAAGCAATGAACGAATTGGAATCTGGACAAATTCTAGAAATTCATGCGACAGATAAAGGCGCAAAAAATGATCTTTCCGCATGGGCGAAATCTTCCGGTCATCAACTGCTTGAAGACCGTGAAGAGGATGGCATCTTTAAATTCTGGATTCAAAAAGGATAAGGGTGAAATAGGGGTAACCCATTAAAGTTACCCCTTCCCCTATATCAATGGAGGCAAGGAGGAGAGAATTATGGATCTAGATCTCACCTATATTATCGTCTTATTTGCTATTGGATTTATTGGTTCCATCATCTCAGGGATGGTAGGCATTGGGGGTTCTATCATTAAGTACCCTATGCTCCTTTACATTCCGCCCATGCTGGGTTTTGTGGCTTTTACTGCTCAAGAAGTTTCCGCTATTAGTGCGGTCCAAGTTTTCTTTGCTACATTAGCTGGAATGGCGGTTTTCCGTAAGGGAGGCTATATTAATAAAGCATTAGTTCTTACCATGGGTATTGCTATTGTATTCGGAAGTTTTATTGGAGGATATGGATCACAGTTTCTTGCTAACTCTACTATTAATCTCGTTTATGCCGTATTAGCCCTTATTGCCGCTATTATGATGTTCTTACCGAAAAAAGGCAACGACGAGATGGATTTTACTCAATTAAAATTTAACAAGCCCTTGGCCGCTACCCTAGCCGGTATCATTGGGATCGTTTCAGGTATTGTTGGAGCAGCAGGTGCTTTTATTACGGTTCCTGTTATGCTTGTCATTCTAAAAATACCTACAAGAGTGGCGATCGCTTCATCCTTAGCCATTACGTTTATCTCTTCTATTGGATCCACCATCGGAAAGTTTATGGGGGGCCACATGTTGCTCATTCCATCTATTGTGATGATTATTGCGAGTACCCTGGCAGCTCCGCTGGGGGCCAAAATAAGTAAAAAACTCAATACGAAGGTGTTGCAATGGATTTTAGCAGCGTTAATCGTTGCAACTGTCATTAAGATTTGGTCTGAAATTTTATTAGGATGATAAAGAAGGAAGAATTTACGATTGACCTAAACGCTCATTTGTTATACCATTAGGGGTATAAGTATTAAAATTATAAATGTTTATATAAAAGAGAGGGGAATATAAAAATGGAAAACAAAAAACAAAAAACAACGATCGTTCTCTTTAGTGGAGAGTTGGATAAAGCAATTGCAGCCTTTATTATTGCGAATGGAGCAGCTGCTTATGATCACGAAGTCACCATTTTCACAACCTTCTGGGGGTTGAATGTACTGAGAAAGGATCAGCAAGTTCCTGTTCAAAAGGGATTATTAGAAAAAGCATTCGGATGGATGATGCCTCGTGGTCCGGAGAAGCTTTCTTTATCAAAAATGAACATGTTAGGGATGGGTCCTAAGATGATTAAGCATGTCATGAAAAAACACAATGCCTTGTCTCTTCCTCAGCTCATTGAGATGGCTCAGGATCAAGGAATTAAGTTAGTGGGATGCACGATGACGATGGATTTGTTGGGCATTCAACAAGAAGAGTTAATTGACGGAGTTGAATTGGCAGGGGTTGCCGCTTACCTAGGTGATGCGTCTGAAGGAAATGTGAATTTATTTATTTAAGATAGATCTCCAGCTATACTTTGATAGGAGATGTATGTTTGCAAGAACAATACCTATGGGAGTATGAGAAGGAGGGTTGACATGTATTATACAGATGAAATGAAAAGACGCTTGAAACGGCTGGAAGGACAAGTTCGAGGGGTTCTGCGCATGATGGAGGAAGAGAAGGATTGCAAGGAAGTGGTGAATCAATTATCCGCTGTTCGGAATGCAGCGGATAAGGCCATCGCACTCGTGGTGGCAACCAACTTAGAACAGTGCATTAAAGAAGAACAAGCTGCTGGTAGAGAAACCGGATCTTTCGTCCAACAAGCGGTTGATCTATTAGTCAAGAGTCGCTAAAGTCGAATAGAAAGGAGGCTGAAGGAATGGAAAGTACAACGGTAATCAATATAATCCTTTATGTATTGCTGGGGTGGTTCCTCTTTACCCGTTTTGCACCGGTAAGAGGCTTGATAAATCTAACTGAGCAAGAGTTTGCCTCACACCTATCTAAGGGGGTCTTACTTGATGTTCGGGAGCCGCATGAGTTCCAAGGGGGATATATACAAGGAGCAAAAAATATTCCTCTATCCCAGTTGAAAGCGAGAATAGGGGAAATTCCTAAAGAACGTCCTGTCTTACTGTATTGCCGAAGCGGGATGAGAAGTAAACAAGCAGCTAAAGTTCTAGCCAAGAGTGGTTATTCAGACCTCGCCCATCTAAAAGGGGGAATGATGGCCTGGAAGGGGAAGACTAGAAAATGATGGAGAAATCGTGAAATAGGGAGGAAGAACAGGGATGATTCAGGTAACAGAAGCGGCTAAGAAAAAGATCGACGAAGCCAAGCAAAAATACAGCGAGCAGAAAAATTACTATGTTCGTTTAAATATGGGAGTAGGCTGAGGGGGACCACGATTGGAACTGACTCTGGAGGAGTCAGCAGGAGAACAAGACGAAGTATTTGAAGTGGAAGGAATCCATTTCCTCATTGCCACGAATAAAAAACCTTACTTCCATCAAACCAAGCTAGACTATGTCAAAGGGATCTTTGGCGGGGATTTTAAGCTTCTTAGAGTTTAAGCCACAGGGGAAGTCTGGCCCCTGTTGGTCATACATAGAAAAGTCGCATCTATCAAACGCTAAGCTAGACTATAACCTTTTGAAGGAGAGATTGAAATGGACTTTCATTATACTGTCACCACCCAAAAGACGTTAGATGAAGCGATATCCTCATTAGAAGAAAACTTAAAAGCACACAAGTTCGGTATTCTATGGCAGCTAGATCTTCCGGCTAAGCTTCAGGAAAAAGGGGTTGAAACATATAAGAATCCTTATCGAGTTCTAGAAGTATGTAACCCGTTTGAAGCAGCTAGAGTTCTGAATCAGAATGAATTAGTGGGTTATTTCCTGCCTTGCAAAATTGTGGTTTATGAGAGCAATGGAACTACAAAAATAGGGCTTCCCAAACCGACAGCTATGATTGGCCTACTTGATGATGAATTATTGAAGGATATTGCGAAGGACATAGAACAGGTTTTGGTCGAGGTATTAGATAAAAGTAAGTAAGGGTGATGGATATGTCAGAACGTCGATTTGACCCAGCAAAACTAGCGAAACTCGATAATCCCGAAAGGAGAAAAGCGCTTCCGCCTGAGAAGCTGCTAGAATCTTTGGAGATCGGGGAGTATGAGGATATTTTGGACTTGGGTGCAGGTACAGGGTATTTTACTATACCCGCTGCGCAACTAACGAAAGGGAAAGTGTATGCTCTTGATGTCGAACCTATGATGATAGATGTCCTAAAAGAGAGAGTCCAGGAACAGGGTCTTGAGAACGTCGAGTATGTTCAAGGAGTAATCGAAGACATCCCGCTTCAGGACTCTGTTGCCGATCATATCATTGCCTCCTTTGTATTGCATGAAGTGGAGCCCCTCTCGAAAGGTCTTCAGGAGATATACAGAACTCTTAAAGAAAATGGTACGTGTTTCTGCTTAGAATGGGAAAAGGTAGAATCGGAACAAGGCCCGCCACTGCATCACCGCATACATTCTACAGATATGGAAGAAGCCATGAAAAAGGAAGGCTTCCAGATTGTCTCAAAGTCATTTCCTACTGCAGCGCATTATGTATTGATTGCAAGGAAATAAGGGTTCGTTCCTGAAATTGGTTCTCAATTATGAACTTCGTGTGAACATCTACTGCTGCCTGTTGTATTTCTCGGATGATTTTCATATAATCAGACGTAACATCTAAATTATAATGATTATCCCCAAAGGGGAGTAGCTATCAGGTTATCCTGAAACAAAGTCGTCACTTCGTGGATTTATATCCTCCGGCTTTGTTGGTACTTATATGTACTAAGCAAGACCTTTGCCATACGGTAGAGGTCTTTTTATTTTGCCAAAAATCTATTAAAGGAATGGGATGTTCATGACTGTCTTTATTTGTCAATGCGGATGTGAACTGAAAGTAAATGACAAAGGGGATCAACGATTTGTGCTTTGTTTAGATTGCGGTCATTATGGAGTGGATCCACACAAAAGCGATGAAAAGGATAAGATGGAGTCAAGTCAAAAAATCTTAGTTTTGTCATCATCCTGAGAGGACGATTTGCCATGAACGAAGAGCGTCTCATAGAAAAAGAGCTTTCTAACCGGTTATTTCAAGAGTTGGATCGAGAAAAATTGATCTTATTTGTACAAGAAGCCAATCAATTTCAAAGTTATATTCTCCTTAAGAATGAGAACTTACAACTGAATGGTAAAAGCGTGCTAAGTATGATTCACATTCATTCCTTTTTGGAGGGTGAACGTATCTGGTTAACGGCTAAAGGTGATGATGCAGAACAGGCTGTAGCACGTTTGGTTCAGGTCTTATACAAATGTAGGGGGAAGAAATCTGTCGATGAAGGTTATCAAAACTAAAGACATCGTAAACCGTTTTCGAATAAATTTAAAGAACTTAAAGAGAAGGAAGTGATCGTATGATGAGAAGAAATTGCCGAGATTGTGATATTACCCTAACGAATTATGAGAAAGAAGAATTAAAGGATCAATGCTTAGATTGTTACCGTGAGGTAAATGACATAAAGAAGTTAAATAGAACAAATGTAGTTAGGATGAAGAATAAAAAGTTCCTATCGGTTTCTGCTCGATAGAAAGTCTATTATGGATGGGTTGCTCCGGCAATCCATTTTTTTTTGCGAGAAAAGATGCTAAATTGAAACTTCATGTCGATCTACAACGTAAGATTAGAATCGGAGATGAATAAACCACAAGTGGATTCATCCTTTTTGATGGTGATGATGAATTTTAGATGTGCCAAGTTATACAGGAGACTAGATTGAAGCAGACTAACTCAAGTATAACGATAGTGCACAACTGATTAAATACATTGGAGGAACCAAAATTGTCTGTTGAAATTATCATTCTAGTCTTTCTTATTATTTTAAATGCTTTTTTTGCTGCATCAGAAATTGCTCTCATCTCCTTAAATGATAATAAAGTGAAGATGCTAGCTGAGGCGGGAGATAAGAAGGCAAAACTCTTGCAAAGTTTATTAGAGGAGCCAAGCAGGTTCTTGGCCACCATCCAAGTGGGTATTACGTTGGCAGGTTTCTTGGCAAGTGCATTTGCAGCCGGTAGTTTTGCAGGGAGTTTAGCGAATTTCCTGTATAATATGGGAGTTCCCCTTTCTACACAATGGCTTGAAACGATTTCTGTTGTCATCATCACCTTGATCCTATCTTATTTTACTTTGGTGCTAGGTGAACTGGTTCCCAAAAGAATAGCGATGCAAAAAGCAGAGCCGATTGCCATGTTTGTGGTTCAGCCTTTGACGATCTTGTCCAAAATCACTTCCCCTTTTGTTAAGTTGCTTACGTATTCTACGAATGGGATGGTTAGGCTATTTGGAATTGATCCTCATGCTAATGATGAGCAAGTCACAGAAGAGGAAATACGAATGATGGTAGATGTGGGGGAAGAGCGAGGAGTTATTCAGATTGCTGAGAAGATGATGATTAACAATATTTTTGAATTTGACAATACCATGGTGTCAGATATTATGACTCATCGTACGAACTTGTTTGCCTTATCATTAGAAATGACGTTCGATGAAATCATGCGATTGGCTAATCGGGAGAAGTATACACGTTTTCCAGTGTATGAAGATCATGTAGACAACATTGTAGGGATTCTTCATACTAAGGATTTGCTTCAATTTATAGAGGAAAGAAAGGGTGAAGAGGAGTTCAGTTTTAAAAGTATTATTCGTCACCCTTATTTTGTTCCCAGTTCAAGAAAAGCGAGTGATTTACTGAAGGATTTTCAAAAGAACAAAGTGCATATGGCAGTGGTTATTGACGAATACGGGGGTACGGCTGGGATTGTAACAGTCGAGGATTTGATTGAGGAGATTGTGGGAAATATCTTTGACGAACATGACGAGGACGAGTCTGAGGTTATTCGAGTAGATGAAAATACTTTTATTTTGAACGGGACGTTGAGTTTGCACGATGTGGAAAGGATCCTCGATATCGATTTCAAGACAGACGAGTTCGATACGCTTAGCGGTTATTTGATTGGTCAAATAGGAAGCCTGCCAAATGTACAGAAGGACATGTCCATTCATTTTGAAGGTCATATCTTTACGGTTGAGGATGCCGATGATAAGCGAATAACCAAAGTGAAGGTCACAAGAACTGAAATATCAGAATGATGGTATAGATAGCCCGCATATGCGGGCTTTTTGTGTGCCAAAAAAAAGTGTTCAATCTGTTTTTAATGACAATAATCTTTTGAGGAATAAAAAAATTCGTGTAAAATAAGATAAAAACAATATGAACGTCTAAAGGAGGTGTACTATTTACTCCAATCTGGGGTAAATAGAGATTCATTGGACCCTGAGCCGATGTTGTTTAATTTTATTCTTGTGATGCTTCTTGTATTTGCGAATGGTTTCTTCGTTGCTGCCGAATTTGCAATGGTGAAAGTAAGGAACACGAGACTCGAGACCCTGGTTTCAGAAGGGAAGCACAGAGCAAAATTCGCCCAAAAATTGACGAGAAATCTCGATGCTTATTTATCGGCGTGTCAATTGGGTATCACCCTTTCTTCCCTTGGATTAGGTTGGGTGGGTGAACCTGCGGTTGCAAAGATGATCGAACCATTTTTGAAGAACCTCGGTTTTTCAGACAGTTTGATTCAAACGATTGCATTTGCAATTGCCTTTGGGATGATTACGTTCCTGCACATTGTCCTTGGAGAATTAGCTCCTAAGTCGTTGGCTATTCAAAAATCAGAAGGGGTGACCATGTGGACAGCAGTACCATTAATTGTCTTCCACAAAGTCATGTATCCATTTATTTGGTTTTTAAATGGTACAGCAAACAGACTTCTTCGGCTGGTTGATATTCAGCCTGCTGGAGAACATGAAGCGGCACATACGGAAGAAGAAATTCGTATTCTCATGGAAGAAAGTCATAAGAGTGGCTACATTGATAAAACAGAATTGGCTCTAGTGGATAACATCTTTGACTTTGCAGAACGAAATTCAAGGGAAATCATGATTCCTCGGACAGATATGATTTGCTTATACGCTGAGAAATCTTTTGAAGAGAATCTAGACATCGCATTACGCGAACAAATGACGCGATACCCGGTTTGTAGTCCCGATAAAGATAATATTATTGGTTTTGTTCATATTAAGGATTTATTTGCCGCCTTGTCACATGGTCATAACGATCTAGGTGAATTAATTCGACCTGTCATTAGCGTCCCTGAAGTGATGCCCATTAGTTCTCTGTTAAGAGCCATGCAAAAGAACAGAAATCAATTGGCCATTGTGATTGATGAGTACGGAGGAACCGCAGGACTATTGACGATTGAAGATATTATTGAAGAAATTGTAGGAGAAATTCATGACGAATTTGATGAGGAGCGTCAGTCTATTGAAATAAAAGATCAAGATACCTTTTCCCTGGATGGCCGATTGCTTCTTGAAGAGGCCAGCGATTTATTAGGATTCAGAATGGAGAGCGAAGAGATCGATACGATTGGCGGATGGATCTACTCGCAAGTGGAAACGCCTCCAAGGATTAATCAAAGAGTCGAATTTGAGGGATTTGAGTTTATTGTAATAGAAGTGGATAATCTTAGGGTAACTCGTGTTTTAGTGAAAAGGTTACTATCCCCAGAGAGCATCCACACGAATAGTGTAGAATCATCTTTATCTATGTAGATGGCTATGAACGAGAAGACGAAGTTCTTCTCGTTATTTTTTTGTCGTTTTTTCGATAGGTGACAGGTACCTTTTGTTGTTATAATATAAACTTATAATGAGTATTAACTTTGTTTAATAGAGGTGTTACCGTTGGAAGAGGGTTTTCAGGTGATTGGCTATACCCCTCATGCTGTGTGTGATGTGGGAAATTTACTTCCTGGTGAAGAGTTTTTTCTAGTGATACATAATGAACCGTTGGGTTCTATCTGTTAATGAGGGATATCGTGATTTGGCGGAAGCGATGAAATTTAATTACATGATTGTAAAGGACCCTCAACTTGTTTAGTTGAGGATGAAATGAGCGAAGAGGAAGCGTAGTGGAGCTTCCTCTTTTCGTGTTGGGATTGAATAGATGGATATTTGCAAGTGTGGGGTGGATATTTGCATTTGTAATTTTATATTTGTATGTATTATTATTTCAGTAATATTAGTCCGAAGGACTAAAATAAACTTACGAGGAATTCATACAATGAAATTAGGTTTTGATATCGACGATACCTTAATAAATCTAAGAGAACATGCTTTTCACATTTATAATAAAAAGTTGAAGCAGAGTGTTCCCATTGAACAATTTCATGGGTTGAAGCAAGTAGAAATTCACGAACTTTTCGGATTAAGTGCGGAGCAAGGGTATGAAATGTGGAAGAATTCCATGGAGGAAATCTATTACACGTCTTGTCCAGCTTACCCTAACGCTATCGAAACTTTACAAGAACTTGATCACCAAGGGCATGAAATTTACTATATAACGGCTAGATCCAAGGAGCATGGGGAACGAACCAAAAAATGGTTACAAGAAAACGGCTTTCCTGTGCGAGATGACCGATTCTTCTACGGCATGCAGGATCAGGAAAAAGTAGAGATCATAAGAGAACTGCAACTCGATTATTACTTCGATGATAAGCCTGCCGTCTTGAATACATTGACGAACGAGAAGCTAATGGCGATCGTGAAAGATCAATCTTATAATCGAGATTTGACTATACCACGCATTCGTGATTGGTCTGAGTTAGGGTATATCCTTAACCAGAAGCAAGATCGTCGCTAAGGCGTAAGCAGATGGTGCAGTAATGAGCAAATTATTCCAAGTGTATTATGACTTTTTAATGGGGCCTTTGGAAAGGGGAAGATTTAAGTCCATTCGTCAAGAATTATTAACAAGGGCGCAAGGCCACGTGTTGGAGATTGGGTCAGGAACAGGGATTAACTTTCCCCTCTATCGTGATGTCGAGAAGGTGACTTCCATTGAACCGCATCCGCTTATGAGAGAGAAATCATTAAGGAAAATAGGCCAGGCTCAAGTTCCGATCGACGTGATTGGTGCTAGAGCTGAGGCGCTGCCGTTTCCAGATGACTATTTTGATTCGGTGGTGGCCACGCTTGTCTTTTGTACCATTCCTAATCCTGAGAAGGCATTACAGGAAATCATCAGGGTTTCCAAACCTAATGCTAAAGTCCTTTTCTTTGAGCATGTTCGGGTACATGATGCCTTTTTGGGTAAACTCCAGGATTGGTTAACTCCGGTTTGGAGCAGGTTGTGCGATGGTTGCTGCTTAGATCGAAGAACTATATCACTTATCGAGAAAGAGGGATTTCAGATCATCCACATGGATGTATTCTTTCACGACATTTTTGTCACTATTGAATCCAAAACAGGATGTAAGACCCGGCAATAAGCTGGGTTTTTTTATTTTGGAACCATTGGTAATATATTGAGGTTATGGCAAATCCACTACTATGTAAAGGAGAAGTGGACACACTAAAAGAGAGTTGAACTAAGAAAATGATTTCAATTAATCCTCCTTTTATCTACGGCTGAATCATTTACAACAAAAAAGGAAGATGAACGTTATGGCACAAGAACGAGCGATTACGATAGCAAGAGGAGATGGAATCGGGCCTGAGATCATGGATGCCACTCTTAAGATTCTTGATCATGCAGGGGCTATGATTGATCCCGAATTTATAGATATTGGTGAAAAAGTTTATCTGGCCGGCAACTCTTCAGGAATTACGGATGAGGGGTGGGAGTCACTCAGACGTACAAAGGTATTTTTTAAGGGACCAATCACCACACCTCAAGGGGGTGGGTATAAAAGTCTTAATGTAACGATTCGAAAAACTTTGGGTTTATTTGCTAATGTTAGGCCAAACGTATCGTATTCCCCTTTTGTAAAGGACAACGGCGCAGCTAATAAAGGGCGCTGTTTTTATTTGTTGACCTATGATGTCCGTATTCGACGACAGGAATGATAAACTTTCCTCTAGGGAAGCTCTTTTATTTTATACCTTCTAAGCTTGACTTTATTAATTAAGAAGGTTAAAAATTTAAGTTATTATGGAAAAATACTTAAAATTTAGAATGGGAGTTGATTTTATGATTAGAAGTAAGCAGAGGGGAGGACATTGAGAGATGGTAAAGCGCATCTCGATCTTTCTTTTACCCTTTTTATTAACGATTATTTACAGTACCGTCCAGACTAAAGTTACTCCACAGGTTGATAGCAATCTAAGACCTGTTGCTCTAAGTGAGACAGGAGGGAGTGTTACCATTGCTTTAAACTCCGATATTGTTTCCTTGGATCCGGCTTATGCACATGATTTCTCTACGATGCAGGTGGTTTGTCAAGTAACCGAAGGATTACTGAAATTTGACAAGTATGGTCGTCTGGTATCAAACTTAGCAAGTCATTGGGAGATGAAAAATCCAACCACTTATGTTTATACCATTCGAAGAGATGTTCGCTTCCAAGATGGATCCCCAATGACGGTTGCAGATGTATTGTTTTCCTTGCAACGAATTCTAGATGCTAAAGGTGGCTCTTACTTATCTTGGATGTACCGTAATGTGGAGCGGATTGAACAAGAGGGTGATTGGAGTATCCGTGTGATCTTGAAAAAGCCTGATGCACTATGGAAATATACTCTCGCTACAACGGGTGGACATATTATTAGTAAATCACATTTTATGCGCCAAGAAAAAGATTTTGGCGGTTCGGAAAAAGGAGTACTGGGGACTGGTCCTTTTGCTTTTAAGAAGTGGGAGCCAGGAGCGCAAATTGTGTTGGGGAAGAACCCCTATTATTGGGACACGACTGGAGGCCCTTATCTCCAAGAAGTGATTTTTCAGGTAGTGGCTGACGAATATACCCGTCTTTCAGGTTTGAGATCAGGCCAAATTTCGATGTCCTTTGGTTTACCTATGACATACCTCCCTCTAGTTAAAAAGCTACCGAGTATAACCATTCAATCTACACCTGGTTATATGAGCCATTTTATTGCCTTTAATTTAAACCGCAAACCATTCGATGAAATATGGGTGAGGAAGGCCATAAGCTTAGCGTTTGATTATGCTGCTTTTCAACGGGAGATTATTGGCGATTATGGGATTCTTTCGAAGCGGATTCCGTTGACGGAAACAATGCTTGTTGAGAATGAGGCGGTTTGGAAGCCCTTTCTCGAACAAATGGATGGAAATGAGACGAATTTAAATCTAGCCAGAGAGTATTTGTCGAAATCTTCCGTACCCGCTGGATTTAGAACGACGATTTTGACTGATAATCAGGACGTTAACATTGATGCAGCTCTTTTACTTAAAGCAGCAGTAAAGCCACTTGGAATCCTCGTAGAGATTGAGAAGGTTACAGGTAAGGAGTTAACCCTTCGGACTTTTAGTAAAGAGCGTTCATACAATATGGTCGTTACTCAGTGGAGTGCTGACTTTCCAGATCCATTAGGCAATCTTTATCCGATTTTTCATTCAAGTCAGACGAGTGAGGGTGGTGTGAACTATGCAAATTATGTAAATCCAATTATGGATGAACTTATTGAAGGTGCTTTGGAGAATACCGATGAAGCCCGACGAGCAGAACAAATGATGTCCGCGTATAGGATCATCGCCGAAGAGCTACCTTGGTTAGTGCTATCTCATCCAAAACAAACAATGGTCACTCGAACGGATCTTTTAGGATATGAGCTATCTCCTTTGTGGTATTGGCAAGCGTTTACAAAAGAAATTGTCATCCGAGGTCAATCCAATGATCCTTTCTGAGACGGCATTTACGGTATTCATAGTATTCGGTATAGTCGGTGGGGTTATAGGTCTAGCAACTCTTGTCTTTCTTCTAATCTCTGAGAAGGAGAGAGAAGTGATGCATATAGCGAAAAGGAAGACCGAACTAGAAATGTTACTGAAGGAAATGCAACTATCACATTTAGCTTCTCAAATTCAACCTCACTTTTTGTTTAATTCACTTAACACGGTTTCATCACTAATCCGAATAGGGAAATATGAAGAAGCTACGGAGGCCATTCATGGAATCTCTGACTTACTTCGCCATACGATTCGTGAGGAGCAAGACCTAATTTCTATCGAAGAAGAGCTATCTTATGTAGGTTTATATCTGAACATTCAAGAACTTCGTTTTGGAAAACGATTGTCATGGAGGTATGAGTTAGATGAGCGGATTAGATGTTTTAAGATTCCTGTATTTATGATTCAAGCACTGGTAGAAAACGCTTGTAAATATGGGATTGAACCTCAACTTGGTGGAGGAGAGGTTGCGATATCAGCTTATTTGAATAATCATACCTTGTATATTGATATTGCAAATACTGGAACGAGGATTCAAGAAGAATGGATCTTACAGTTTGAGCGTTGGAAGCAGGAGGGTATAGAAGCGGATCGAATGGGGATTGGGTTGAAAAATACACACCAGCGTTTGAAGCATTATTTTGCTGAGCGTGCTGAACTTCTCATTCAGCCATGGTCGGAGGGGACAAGAGTCCGTGTGATGATAACGGAGGTGAGGGAAGGTTGAAGGTACTAATCGTTGATGATGAACCCCTTGAGTTGCTGAACTTACAAACCCTACTACAAAAGGCCTCTCAACCTATAGAAATCCTAATAGCAGACAATGGGTTAGATGCTATTATTCTACTAGAAAAAGTGCCAGTAGATTTGGTGTTCCTTGACATACGGATGCCGGGGCGCGATGGGCTGGAGGTTCTGGAAATCATTCATCACCGATGGCCAACAACTGAGGTAGCCATGATTTCGGCCTACGGTGAATTTCAATTTGCAAAAAAAGCCTTAGATTTAGGAGCGAGTGCTTATCTGTTAAAACCTTTTCGTACGGCAGAGTTTTATGAAACATTAGATAAATTGATTCAACGGCATACAGCACGTTATGCTACTGTTCCTATTATACGCCAAAGTCTCATAGAGAAAGTACTCCTCTCAGGAGCCACCCTGGAAGTGGATCTTTGGACATCTCATATTGGTTTTATCCCTAATGTTGTTTTTGTAGTCGAAATTATGGAGAACCAGCTTGTTCATATATTGCAATCTGAAATTAAGACAGAATGGGGGATTTGGGCTCCAGAGAAGGTGTCAAATTACTATGTTCTTCTAAGTCGGGAGGAGTATCTTGAAGAGATTCAACATTTGTTAATGGGTCTTAGGATACAAGATTCAAAATTGGTTTTCGCTATAGGTATATCCAGAACCTTAGATCTATCCAATGCCTTTCATCAAGCGCTACAACAAGTTAGAGAGGGGCACCATAGAATGGTCGATCGATGTTTGGCTTTTATACGAGAAAATTTCGATAAAATGATTACCTTAGCTGATGTTGCCAGTTCTATCCATATAAGTCCTTCCCATCTCAATCGGTTGTTGAAAAAGGAATTAGGAACTACGTTTGTAGAGATTTTAGTCACGGCCCGTATTGAGAGAGCTAAGGAATTACTTAGGAAGTCATATAGTATTGATTACGTAGCGAGTGTGACAGGCTTTAATAGCACTACCTATTTTACAGTCACTTTTAAGAAGATGACTGGTCAATCACCCAGTAGTTATCGGAGGGAAAGGAATTGAGAAATGGCAAAGTGACACAGGCTGTTTACTTACTCAGTCTCATGATTACACCAGTAATTTTCCTGTTAACTCCACAAATTGCGTATGATTACGGGATGGTGGGTGTACTCCAATTCACATTAGCGAGTATGATTGGGATCTCTTTATTCATTTTGCTGCGCTCCAAGTTCATCGTACGGCCTACCAGTAAAATCCTACTCCTTTGTATTGAGCTTCTCTTTATTACAGAGGCCCTTTCTTTTATGATCCTGGTTACCAAAAACCTATGGACAAGGGCGTTGATATCAGGGGATTGGGGGGTAATCATTTTACTTTTTACAATTGTATTTATGATCATTTATTTTCTATGGCGTAAAGGATATACAAAATCAATTACTGTCAGTGTGGTTGGGCTGGGAATGATAGCTTCTTTTTTGATACCTAGCCTTGTTTATTTAAATATTAGTATTCCAACCGTCTATTCAGGTTTGCATTTCTTGGCTCCATCCTCTATAAAGCTACATGGTACGCATGAAACTTTACTGTTTTTTGTATTCATTTTAGTAACCTTTTCGATCCCGCTACTCTATTTAAGCGGCACTGTACGAGATCTACTAGTAGAAGGTGGGCCATACCGTATTCTACCCGCATTGCTTTGGTCACCCTTACCTATATCACTAGGGTCATTAGCATTCGTTGCACAGGCGCAGGCTATATGGCCAAAGCAGTCTGATCAGGTTGGGTTTCTAGTCATTGAACAATACGCTGGACAGTTTGGAAAGTATCTATTTATTATTACCCTCCTAGCTATGATGATTTATTTGTTATTGCGGATGCACGAAGAGCTAAGGAGAGTAACGGAAAAAGCCTCCTTATGGTGTGTTGTTTCAGGTACAGCATTTCTATTAGCTCATTGGCCAGGGCTTACTATCCTAGAGTTAATACTTGGTTTTGGTATGGTTCAAGTGGCGATACTCCCCCTATTTTTTTTAGGTCATATTGGGGAAGGGAAGGAATGGTTTACCCTTACAGCTGGGGTGACTGTAGCTATTTTGATTCTCTGTCTAAAAAGTATAGAGTTAGCTATTTTAACAGGAGCATTCGTCTCTACCGTTGTAGGAATCTGTTTCACTTTGTCTCGGAAGGAAAGGGGGAATGGGGCTATGGAGCATTAAAAGTAAGCAGCAGAGAAATAGGCCTATATTTTAAAGAAGGGGATGAAAAAGATGATGTTTGGCAGAAGTCACTTTAAAAAATGGATGCTAGGTCTACTAAGTACTTTTCTTGTCGCGGGCTCTGTTGCTTGTTCTTCCACAAGCACAAATCCAGCCAGCAGTGATTCCTCAAGCAAGACAACAGAATCGAGCGTGGGTACACCAAAGGCTACAAATGAACAGGGTTCCAATGACCCGCAAGCAGGTGGGGTGCTACGACTTGCGCGCCACCAAGATGTTTCTAGTTTTGATCCCATTGTACCAACTGATAACATGTCTATCTGGACGATACTTAATTTGTACGATCAACTCGTTCGTCTCAATGCCGACGGAAGTGATATTGAACCTGGTTTGGCCACGGATTGGAGTATTTCAGATGATGGGAAAAGCTATACATTTAATCTTCGTCCAGGAGTGAAATTTCATAACGGTATGCCAGTAACCGCACAGGACGTGAAATTTTCCTTAGAAAGAGCTAAAAGTGATGAGAGTAATTGGAATTGGATGTACACAGCCTTTGACTCAGTAGAGGTAAAAAGTAATTCCCAAGTGGTCATTCATCTTAATACTCCTTACATCCCGTTACTATCGACCTTAGCATTGTTTAGTTCTTCCATTGTTCCAGAACAGATCGTAAAAGAAAATGGAAAGGATTACCTTACGAACAATCCAGTTGGCTCTGGTCCCTTTATGCTTGATAACTGGCAACGTGGACAAAAAGTAGTGTTAAAAAAGAATCCGGAATACTGGCAAGCAGGCAAACCTTATTTAGATGGAGTAGAGTTCCTTCAAGTACCTGAAGACACAGCAAAAATCTTTAAACTTCAAGCCAAAGAGTTAGATATTGCTTCTAATGTTCCTTTTAACACCTTAGAGCAATTAAAGACTGATCCAGCTCTTGAGGTAATTGTTGCACCATTTGCAAGGGTAGATATGATTCCTATTAATACAACAAAGGAACCCTTCAATGATGTGAAAATCCGTCAAGCTATGAACTATGCGGTAAATAAGAAAGATATTATACAAGCTGTGCTTATGGGACAAGGGGAACCAGCCGCCTCCTATCTGCCAAAGGTCATGTACTTTAACGATCAGCTTAAGGGATACCCTTACGATCTAGAGAAGGCCAAACAGTTAATGAGCGAATCTTCCAGACCGAATGGGTTTAAGACTACTCTTACGATCAATGCTGGTAATGAAATTAACAGTCAAGTTGCCGTCATCGTCAAAGAACAGTTAAAGGAAATTGGCATTGATATAGAAATTCAACAGCTTGAGCCAGGTGTTGTTGATGAGCTTTTGGCTTCTATGAAGTATGACTTAATTACTACCTATTACTCTAGTGATATTATTGATCCTGATGAAATTACTATGTTTGGAGCCGTTTCAACAGGTGGCACAAACGCGTACTATACCGGCTACAAGAACCCTCGCTTAGATGAACTAGCAATGCAGGCTCAAGGAGAAAATGATGCAGATAAGCGTAAGGAGATGTATATGGAAATGCAGAAGATGTTTAGTGAGGATGCCCCTCATGTCTTCTTATTCCATGTACCAAGCTCTTATGTAACGCAAAAGAATGTGCAAGGATTTACTCTATCGCCTATGGGTAGTTATCGCCTAGAGGAAGTTTGGCTTAAACCGTAAAGAAGGTGATGATCATCGTAAGATTACAGTATATTATTAAACACTTATTTCAGTTGATCCCGGTTTTACTTGGAGTTTCTATTATTACATTTCTATTAATACGGATGATTCCTGGGGATCCAGCATTAGTCATGCTGGGTCCACGGGCCACCCCCGAAAATATTGCGAGACTGACTGTGCAAATGGGCTTAGACCAGCCGATGTTGACACAATATATTACCTATATTCGTAATGTGTTCTCTGGTGATTTGGGGGATTCAATCATTATTAGGCAACCGGTGTTCACTCTGATAAGCGAACGCCTTGGAGTCACGATATTCCTTGTTGTTTATGCTGCTTTTCTTAGTGTAGTTATTAGTATACCGATTTCACTTTGGTCTGCTCTACGGAGAAATGGTGTGGTTGATAGTAGTTTCAGGGCAGCTTCCATCATTGGGCTCTCTATGCCATCCTTTTGGATTGGGATTCTGCTCATGCTTCTCTTTAGTATCAAGGTCAAGTGGTTCCCTGTGTCTGGGTATGGGGACAATTTTTTACAACATCTTTACCATTTAACTCTACCAGCTTTAACCGTTTCTTTCTCGCTATCCCCTGTTCTTATACGACCTCTGAGATCTAAAATGATATCCATTTTGTCATCTGACTTCATTGAATCAGCACGTGCACGAGGGCTTAGTTCATGGCAGGTTGTTATCAAACATGCTCTTAGAAATGCGGTCATAGGAATGGTAACAATACTCGGAGTAAATGTTGGATGGCTTCTAGGAGGATCAGTGGTGATTGAAACCATATTTTCTTTACCTGGACTTGGACAATTACTCATAAACAGCATCTTAACACGGGATTATCCTGTGATTCAGGGATTGGTGCTGATCTTTGCCACATTGGTAATTTTAGTTAATATGCTGACGGACTTAGTCTATACGATTTTAGATCCGAGAGTTCACTTAGAGTAAGGAGGTTCTATGCCATCATTACATCAACCCATGACCAAACCATTACCACGAAGAACACTTCCTAGAAGGTTGCAACATTTAGCTATTCGGACCAAGATTGGGTGGGGACTAGCTATTGTAGGTTTTGTTTTTCTTATTTCGTTATTGGCACCATTTATAACTCCCTATGATCCAATTAAAAACAATTTAGCAGAGGCGCTTCAAGGACCGAGCCTTAAGCATTGGTTTGGCACAGATAACTTTGGTCGCGATATATTCACTCGTATGCTATATGCTGCGAGAACGGATCTTCAAATCGGTATATTCTCTGTAATTATGCCTCTATTATTTGGTACCCTGATAGGACTGCTTTCAGGCTATTATGGTGGATGGTTGGATGCATTGATGATGAGAATTGTGGATATCGTCATTAGTTTTCCGTTTATGGTATTGATTATTGCTATCGTTTCTATCCTTGGAACAGGATTATTTAATCTTTTTCTGGCGATTTTTTTAGTTGGTTGGAGTGCTTATGCTCGAATTGTAAGAGCAGAGGTACTCATTGTTAAGGAGCAAGAATATATCCTTGCTGCAAAAAGCCTAGGATATGGGGATGGAAAGATATTGTTTCGGCATATTTTACCCAATGTTGTCACTACAGCTCTTATTTTCTGCATGTCCGATATCGTTCTTTGTATTCTCCTTGGGGCCTCACTAAGCTTCTTAGGTATGGGGGTTCAGCCTCCAACACCGGAGTGGGGTGCCATGATTGCAGAGGGCAGAAATTACATTATTAATGCATGGTGGATTTCTACGTTTCCTGGACTTGGAATTATCCTTACAGGTCTTGGCTTTAGTTTATTAGGAGATGGGTTAGCGGAGAAGATAGAAAACCAATAATCTGGAGGAGATCACTTATGAAACTCTTTATTTCAGTTGATATGGAAGGGATTTCGGGCGTTACAGACTGGGATGATGTGAACCGCGGTACGATAGATTATCAATATTATAGACAGCTTATGACAAAGGATGTTAATGCAGCTATCGAAGGGGCTTTAGAAGCTGGGGTGAGTGAAGTAGTTGTCAATGACTCTCATGACACCATGCGAAATCTCATTATTGATGAGCTACATCCCAAGGCTGAGCTTGTTCGTGGATTCTTAAAACCACTTCTTATGATGGAGGGCATCGATTCAACTTATAGCGCTGCTTTCTTTATTGGATATCATTGTATGGCAGGAGTAGGAGATGCAGTTCTTAATCACACGATGAGTAACAGAGCGGTTCAACGTATTAAACTTAATGGACGTGAGATCGGAGAAGCTGGAATTAACGCTGTGATTGCAGGGGCTTATGGGGTTCCAGTCGTACTCGTAACAGGGGATACTCAAACCACGGAAGAGGTCAGTCGAGAAATCGAAGGAGTACATACTGTAGCCGTAAAAAAGGGGCTTGGTATGTTCACAGCTCGCTGTCTACATCCAGAAGAAAGTCGTAGGAGGATAAAGGAAATGGCTCGAGTAGCTGTCCTTGATAGACAACGAGTTTGTCCTGTTCCTGTATTAGAGAGTTATGATTTACAGATTGAATTTAAAACGACAAGTTCGGCTCAGGTAGTAAGCTATATGCCACAAGTAGAACTTATTAACGGTAAAACGGTACGTTTTCAAACATCTGATGTTCATCAGCTGATGCCTACCTTACTGGCGATGTTATTACTTGGTGATGTAAAAGAGTTTTCTTAAAGGCAGGAATAAGCTGAGGAGTCGATGCGTTGATGCCGCTATTAGAGGTTAGAAACCTAGATGTCGTCTTGGATACTAGGCATAGAAAAATCTATGCTGTTAATAATGTGGAATTTCAAGTGAATGAAGGCGAAACTGTAGGGTTAGTTGGAGAAAGTGGAAGTGGGAAAAGTGTTACCTGTCGTTCTATCCTTAAGCTTCTCCCTAAGGGTATTGGGAAAATGAAAAAGGGTGAGATCCTTTTTGAAGGGATAAACTTGGCAACCCTAGCAGAAAAGGAAATGCTAAATATTCGTGGAAAGCGAATAGGGATGATTTCACAGGATCCAATGAGTTCCCTTGATCCTGTTTACCGTATAGGGGACCAAATAATGGAGGTGTTACGAAGACATGAAAAGCTAAGCAGGACAGAAGCAAAAAGTCGTGCCGTAGAGTTGCTTCGACTCGTAGGTATTCCATCCCCTGAGAAGCGAATAACACAATATCCCCATGAGCTGAGCGGTGGTATGCGTCAAAGGGTAATGATTGCTCTGGCTGTCTCTTGTAATCCTAAGCTTCTGATTGCTGACGAACCAACGACAGCTCTGGATGTTACCGTTCAGGATCAAGTTCTTCAGTTATTACAACGATTGCAGAAAGAATTTGGGATGGGCATTTTACTCGTTACACATAACTTAGGGGTAGTGGCAGAAACGTGTGATCGAGTCGTTGTTCTCTACGCCGGGAAGGTGATGGAACAGGCTGCCACCGATGCGTTATTTAAGAACCCCCGGCATCCTTATACGTTAGGTTTGATACGCTCTGTTCCTCAATTAGACACGGATCAGGAACTTATTGGTATCCCAGGTTCATTACCTGTCCTTAGTGAGCCTGTTATGGGCTGTCCGTTTCAGCCGCGCTGTTCGATGGCTACAAAGGAGTGCCTTAAAGATGAAGCGGTTCGTCTACGCAAGGTAGCAGATGGTCACTGGACTGCTTGTATCCATCATGAAAGGGTGTCTGTTGTGTAATGACAAAAACAATCTTACAAGTGCAGGGGTTGGAAAAAGTCTATCAACAGAAGGGTACCTGGTTTGATCGATTATTTCACAGAGATCCCGTAAAGTTGTATGCGGTTAACCAAGTGGATTTTGACCTGAAGGAAGGAGAAATACTTGGACTGGTAGGAGAGAGTGGTTGTGGAAAAAGTACTTTAAGTCGTACAATAATGCGTTTGTCTGAGCCAACAGGTGGGATTATCCGTTTTTTAGGGGAAGAGATCACTTCAATATCTCAAAAGCACATGCAGTCCGTTCGGAAAAATATGCAAATGGTCTTTCAGGACCCTTACTCATCCCTCAACCCGAAAATGACGATTCGAGAGATGCTAAGTGAAGCGATTAGATTTCATAATATCTATAAACAAGAGAAGGAAATACGTCAATATATTGATCAGTTGATGATTAAGGTCGGACTTAATCCTGAAGACGCTGATAAATTTCCAAAAGCCTTCAGTGGAGGGCAACGACAACGAGTTGCGATCGCAAGAGCTTTAGCTGTACAGCCTAAACTGATTATTGCCGATGAGCCGGTCAGTGCATTGGACGTATCTGTTCAAGCCCATATCTTACAATTACTAAAGAATCTTCAAAAAGAATTAAACCTGACTATGATCTTCATTTCTCATGATCTATCTGTAGTAAAGTACATTTCAGATCGAGTAGCTGTCATGTATCTGGGTAGAATCGTAGAAATAGGGAAGACTTCGGAAGTATTTGAGAATACCAATCATCCATATACAAAGGCACTTCTTTCTGCTGTTCCTCGCTTATCAAGAGGGGGGAGGAACCGAATGGAGTTAGAAGGAGACCCTCCTAGCCCTTTCGAACAATCACTAGGATGCTCCTTTTATTCCCGTTGTGCTCAGCGGGCGGAGAAATGTAAAAGTACAATCCCTGAGTTAACAAGACGAAGCGAAACACATCTTAGTGCTTGTTTTATTAGCAAGGAGATGTCGTGAAAAATAAGAATCTAGAGAGAAATTGATCGCTTATGATTTGACCCGCTGAATCCAGCGGTTTTTTTCGTATGTTGGTTAGTATAGAAGCTTTCCCCTATCTAGGGATATATCGGAACTACAAGGCTGATGGTTTCTTTCCTCTATACAGCACGGTATAATGGATGGTGTCAATCTTATATGAGCTATTTTCGTTAGAAAGGGAACAAGCTGTGAAAACCTTTAAAAAAGTATATGTTGAGATTACTAGCGTTTGCAACCTTGCTTGCGCCTTCTGTCCGCAAACGGGTCGACAGGCTAAGTTTATTAATGTGGATAAATTTCGTGAGATTCTGGACCAAATCAAGCCACACACGAATCATATTTATCTTCATGTCAAAGGAGAACCTCTCCTTCATCCCAAAATTGATGAATTGTTAGATATCAGCCACGAAAAAGGCTTTAAGGTTAATATTACATCGAATGGAACGTTGCTTCCGAAAGTGAAGCACAAGCTTCTAGGAAAACCAGCCCTCCGTCAAATGAACTTCTCTCTTCATAGTTTTGATGGCCATGAGGGTTCTGAGAACCGAGAAGGATACCTGTCCAATATCTTGTCTTTTGTCAGGGAAGTTGTGGAACACAACGTGATTATTTCTTTGAGATTGTGGAACTTAGATCAAGATAATGCGACGAACCTAGAAAAAAACAGAAACCGTGAAACTCTTGAAGTCTTGGAGAAAGAGTTTAACCTTGATTTTAAAATTGAGGAAAAAGTGCTGCCGGGGAGCGGAGTCAAGATCGCAAATCGTATCTACTTGAACCAAGACCATGAATTTGAGTGGCCGAGTTTACAAGCGGCGGAAGACGATGGAAAAGGATTTTGTCATGCGCTTCGAAGTCAAGCTGCTATACTTGTTGATGGTACCGTTGTTCCGTGCTGTTTAGATGGTGAAGGTGTCATCAATTTAGGTAATATTAATGATTCCTCCTTCTCAGAAATTGTAGAAAGCGAAAGAGCGAATAATCTCTTTTACGGATTCTCTAGGAGACAAGCGGTTGAGGAATTATGCAGAAAGTGCGGATATAGGAAAAGATTTGGTGCTTGATGCTGTTCTTTTTTTGATGTGAGTGTGTAACTTTTAGGGTGGGAGTCACGTCTATAAATAGTAGAGTTGGATTGGAGGGATAAAAGGATGATTACGTTAGCTGAAGCGATTCCGTTGAGAAAGATGCTCGAACGGCGAATTAACGAACTGTTTTCGGAGCGCTGGGAACACGCTTATGTCATTATAGAAAAAGGCGATAGTTATGAGCCTTATCCTCGGACTATGGATATCATTAGCGAGGAAATTTATGAATTACAGCGGGATTATCGCGTCCTAGGTCGATTGGTTACGGAAGCAAATCTAAGTCAGAAAATGACCTGGAACGGAGAAGAGGTCACTTTAATGGAAGCGATTGAACTGGCCAAACAATTAAGGATGGATCTTAATCAGTTAAAATCTTTCTCAACACGTAAGAAAACGGAGCGGTTGATGGAAAGAGGGCGAAGAGGGCCTAGTAGTGATGCTTCCTCTCTGATGACGGTTGCCTTGTACGATCCAGAAGTCTATAGGCAAAAAGCACTCAAACTTGAACGACAGGTCAATCGTCTTTCAGCATCCATTGAACACCAAAACCATATGGTATCTATTCCGTTTGACGCAAGCAAGTATATAGATTAGGGGTACCTAGCCTTGAGGGGGTAAGATGATTGTCCCTTCACGGCTGGTGTAATCCAGCAGAAAAGGCAGGATATTGTGGGCACCGCTTATCTTTTGAGCGTATCAAAAGAATGTTTTCTTTTAATTAATCCATTGCCAAAGATTAGACGGATTACGGATTACAGCTCACTCTTTTTACGGTTTACCAATTACGGACTTTTCATGAACTTGTATAATAGTTCGCCCCGTTTCCTGCCTTTTCATTAAAATATTAATCCATTTGGTCTTGTTGTACCGATGCCACTGCTTTGGCATTTTGTTGTTGGTTAGATTGAACCGTTTCTAGGGCTTGTGCCTGATTTTCTAGTTGCTCTTGAATTTGACCAACGGCATTTTTCCTTTGTGCTTGGTCATTAGGTTGTTTGCGATCCGGCATACATATCCTCCTTTCCTGTTGATGAACGTCCTTTTTTAATATGAACCTCTTGAAATTTTTTATGAGTTTGGCAGGCTTATACCAATAGGAACTAATAAAAACCAATAAGAGCAAATTAATGATTGACATGTCCTTTAGTTTGAAACTATTATAATATTATAAATAAGAAAAACATCACTCCTTGTAGATTACCTCTTCTAAGATCAGTGATGCTTCTTTTTTAAGTACAATACAGTTGAATAACCTAATGAAACTGATAAATCTGCTGAACTTCGAGCAATCGAAGAGTTAAAGTGGAATAGAGCCAGTTATATTTTGTAGGGTAAGTATGCCCTCAGAAATATAATTGGCTTTTTTTGTTTTCTTCGGTCATCGCTTGGACGAAAAATACAGATCACGAGGAGGAAAAATCATGACAGTAAAAACAGAAGTTAAGACGTATCAGAATCTAATCAATGGTCAATGGGTAGACGCTCAAAAACAAGAAGTGGAGAAAAGCATTAATCCAGCCGATTATAGAGAGATCGTGGGTTACGTACCGTTATCTACAGCGGAGGACGTGGACATGGCGGTTAAAGCAGCAAAGTCGGCGTTTCCTCATTGGTCTAAGCTGTCAGGAGGAGCACGCGGGGATGTGTTGCGGAAAGCGGCAGATCTTATGGAACAAAGAGTCAACGATATTGCCGAAACGTTAACCCGTGAAATGGGAAAGACATTAGCGGAGGCAAAAGGAGAAGTAATGCGGGCGGTAGCCATTTTGCGATACTATTCCAGTGAAGGGATGAGATCCATTGGGGAAGTCATTCCCTCTAACGAGGAAGGGACCCTTCTATTTACATCCCGTTCTCCTTTAGGTGTAGTTGGACTCATAACACCATGGAACTTCCCTGTTGCTATCCCTATTTGGAAGATGGCTCCAGCCCTCATTTATGGGAATACCGTTGTGATGAAGCCTGCCTTGGAAGCAACCGTAACGGCTATGAAGGTCATGGAATGTCTACAAGAAGCAGGTTTTCCTCCTGGTGTAATCAATGTTGTGAGTGGTTCAGGGAGTAAGGTTGGGAATGCCCTTACTGAGCATCCGGATGTGAAAGCTATTTCGTTTACGGGATCAAACCAAGTGGGACAGTTGATTGCTTTAAAAGCACTAGAGCGCGGAGCTAAGTACCAATTGGAAATGGGTGGAAAAAATCCGGTTGTTGTTACCCAAAATGCTGACTTGGAGCTAGCAGCAGAGTTAACGGTGAGCGGAAGTATGAAGTCCTCGGGACAAAAATGTACAGCAACGAGCCGGGCTATCGTTGTTAAAGAGGTTTATGACGAATTCCGCGAGAAAGTCCTGCAAAAAGTAAAGGGTATAAAAGTAGGGAATGGATTAGCAGCAGATACGTATATGGGACCTGTTGCATCTCAGAACCAGTATCATAATGTTCTGGCTGCGATTCAAAAAGGGATCGATGAAGGTGGACATGTAGTCTGGGGTGGAAAGCCGTTGGATCAGGATGAAATGGCATACGGTTATTTTATCGAACCTACTTTAATTGAGAATGTTGATCCGTCCATGTGGATTGCTCAAGAAGAAGTGTTCGGTCCTGTTTTAGCGCTGATAAAGGTCGACTCTTTAGATGAGGCGCTACAAGTAGCCAATGATGTGAAATATGGTCTAAGTGCCTCCATTTTTACCAATCATCTAAACGAAGTCTTCCAATACTTAAATGAAATTGAAGCCGGTATGATCCGAGTGAATGGTGAGAGCTCAGGTGTAGAACTGCAGGCTCCATTCGGTGGGGTAAAGGCCTCTAGCACTCAGGCGAGAGAGCAAGGAAGAGCCGCCATGGAATTCTTCACTACCATTAAAACGGTAACGATCAAAGCATAATGAAATAAACAAGGGGTAGAGTCCAAAAGTTTATGGCTTTTGGACTTTGCCCTTTTTTCTATAAAGAAGATGAAACAGATTGACGACTCCTACGTATAAAGGGGATGTACGAGCTTAGTTCAATGTTCTTTACTATAATTTGCGTTGTTCACGTTTCTAAAGTGGAAATGATACAATTAGTCTTAGAGTAGGCAGAAAGAGGTGGAGATGTGCAAAAGTATACGGTAAAAATGATTACTGTTTTATCTGGTTTATCCTTTTTGCTTTTGTTAATAGGGTTTGGTTTGACCTTGCAAAGTCACTTTTTCGGTACCGTTGCTGCATCAGTGACAAAAACGGAAGCTAATAGCTCGGAAAAGGCTGTAGAAGGAAGAACTCTCGTAGCCTTGGGCGATTCTCTCACGAGAGGAACAGGAGATTCCAATGGCAAGGGCTATGTTGGCTATTTAGTCGATCTCTTAGAGGAACAATCCGGTGAGAAGGTGGTTCTTCAAAATCTTGGTGTGAAGGGTTATCGTTCTGATCAATTGCTCGAGCTTGTAAAACAGCAAGAAGTAAAACGGCAGATCCAAGACGCGGATTGGATTGTCATGACCATCGGTGGAAATGACCTTTTCCGTGGAGGAAGAACTCTTATTGATCTTGATGTGGATGCGATCGATAAGCTTCGTGAGGAATATCTAGTAAACTTTAAGCAAATTACGAATGAAATTCGGTCTGTCAATCAGGACGCTACGATCTATTATTTAGGGTTGTATAACCCATTCATTAACCTCGATGATTCAGATATCACGACAAAGGCGGTACGCCAGTGGAACTATGAGACCAATGAGTGGCTCGACCAGGACAAGCATAGTGTGTTCGTACCTACTTTTGATCTCTTTCAATTACAAGTAGATGACTTTTTATTCTCAGATAAATTCCACCCGAATACAATCGGGTATCAGATGATGGCGGAGCGTGTCGCTGCATTGATTACAAAGTAAAGGGGAATAAAAGATGAGCGAGATTACGCTTTCGGTGAAAGGACTTCGAAAAACGATCGGCAAAAAGGAAATTATTAAGGGGCTGGACTTTGAACTGAAAAGAGGAGAGGTCTTTGGTTTTCTAGGGCCTAACGGGGCGGGGAAGACCACGACCATTCGCATGCTCGTAAGCTTAATTAAACCCACGGCAGGCTCGATTGAAATTTGCGGATATAATGTGGAAAAGGACTTTGTCAAAGCCATGAGTCAACTAGGGTGTATCGTAGAAAATCCCGAGCTCTATCCTTATCTAACAGGGTGGGAAAATCTCGAACATTTTGCCCATATGCTGCCCCAAGTCGATCGTGAGCACATGGATTCTGTTGTGAAACTAGTACGGTTACAGGAACGAATCCATGATCCGGTTAAGACGTACTCCTTAGGAATGAGACAGCGGCTGGGCATTGCTCAGGCTCTTCTTGGAAAGCCGAAGGTTCTGATCCTCGATGAACCAACAAACGGTCTTGACCCGGCTGGAATTCGAGAGATGCGCGGTTTTATTCGATACTTGGCAGAGGAAGAAGGACTTAGTGTCTTGGTTTCTAGTCACTTGCTGAGTGAAATTCAACTCATGTGTGATCGAGTCGCGATTATATCAAGAGGAGAAATCATTAAAGTAGATACGGTTGATTCTCTTCTATCTTTGCAGGAAAGATTAATTTGGCGGGTGACTCCTCAGGACAAGGCTAAAGCCTTACTAGAACAATGGACGCCTGTATCTGTTGGGCCTGAAGGGACACTTGTCACGACATATAGCGATGAGTATGCAGCGGTGTGGAATCGAAATCTAGTGGAACAGGGCGTAGAGGTAAAAGAAATGCAAAGAAAACTCCCTGCGCTGGAGGATCTATTCCTTGAATTGACAGGAGGTGAAACGGTTGATTAATCTAGTTCAAAATGAAATGCTTAAGCTCGTCCGTAAGAAAAAGCTGGTCGTGATTGCCCTGATTATTAGTGTGCTCGTGGGAATGTTCACTTATGCTCAATTTAAGGTTGTGGAAAGAACAGTCGAGAGATTAGGGACAGTGGATTGGCGGACGACGCTTCAGCAACAAATTATCGACACCCAGAATCGCCTTACTAGCAGCAGAATTTCGGATGAATGGAGAAGCCAACTGCAATTACGTATTCAGCAGCAGCAGTATTACCTAGATAGTGATATTAATCCGATGGAGCCGGGAGCTCCAACGTTCATGCGCATGTTTGCAGAGAATGCAATCAATCTGTTTATCCCGCTGATGGTTATGGTAGTGGCTGCCGACTTGGTTTCCTCCGAACGGAGCGGGGGGACAGTGAAGCTCCTTCTAACTCGGCCGGTTCGGCGCTGGAAAATCCTCATGAGCAAGTATATCACCTTAGTGCTCTCGGTTTCCTTCATTGTGGCTATGTTCGGTCTGCTTTCCTATCTCATCTCTGGCGTCGTCTTCGGTTATGGAGGATGGGCAGCACCGGTCATTACCGGATTTACGGTTGAGGGGGGAGAGTTGAATACAGCTGGTGTTCACCTGATCCCACAATGGCAATATTTGCTGATGGTTTTCGGTTTAGTATGGTTTGTGGCGTTGATCGTGGGTACCCTTACCTTCATGCTGTCTGTTTTAATGCGAAGCACAGCGGCGGGTATGGGAGTGATGTTAGCGGCTTTGATTTCTGGAGCTATATTAAACAACATGGTGGCTTCATGGGAATCCGCAAAGTATCTATTTATGATTAATTTAAAGGTTACCGATTATTTGGCAGGAAACACACCGCCTATTGAAGGTATGACCCTCGGCTTTTCTTTAGTTGTACTAGCCGTATGGGGGATTGGTGCACTGCTTGTTTCCTTTAGCGTCTTTACTAGGCAGGATGTGTATTAACAATAAATAAAAGGGCAGAAGAAAGAATTCGTTCTTCTGTCCTTTTTTTTCTATTTCTCCTGCATCCTCTTCCCCCATTTGGCTAGTGATTCCAGGTTTTGTACAAGATCTACCCCTGCATTAGTCAAGGAATATTCAACCCTTGGGGGAATTTCCATATATTGTTTTCGAACAATAAGTCCGTAAGTCTCCATTTCTTTTAAGGATTGAGCTAACATCATATTTGTTATGCCAGATACATTTCTTTTCAATTCGTTGTAACGCAACGTCTTGTTTTTCCACAACGCCCAGATGATAGGAAGTCTCCATTTTCCTCCAATGATGTTCAAGGCGAAGGTTAAAGGACAGTCATTATAATTATTTATTTCTTTTTTTTCACTACTCATCAAAGAGTCTCCTTTAATCAGTTTTTCCTGACTTAGTAAGAAATACCTGCATTCTTGTTTTCTTTTCATTATACATTAAAATGAATTTAGCTAGAGTATGATAGATCAGATTAATAGGAGTGAAAAATATGAATCTAGTATATGAGGTCATATCGGAAGAAAAAATGGAAGTTTGTAGAGACTTGTGTAACGAACTCATGGCTTTCCAAAAATCCAAATCCCACATCAGAACAGAGTTATTTGATAGTATGAACTTTGAAACGAGAATGGTACCTTCTATAAAAAAGGCCATACATAATTTTATTGTAGTAGTGAAGGACGCCGATAGAATAGTAGGTTACGTTTATTCTAATATCTCTCCTAAAGAAACGTATTCTAATGAGTTTGCCACTTTCTTTGACCTTGATTCTGTTCGCAGAAAAAATGTGGGGTGTTTATCCCAATTCTATATCAGAGAAGAGTATCAGAAACACGGGGTTGGTTCAACCTTGTTTGATATGTCGATGGAATGGTTGAAGGGATTTGATGATGTAGAGGATTATTTTATTTACGTTTCTAATGGGAATTACAACGCCCTTGAATTCTATAAAAGAAAGGGCTTTGCTGTTAGTCATGATATCTTGGATGGTTTTATAACCGTTTTACGGAGTAAGAAAGAAGATTTGAGAAGAGCCTAGCAAACGTAAGGGAGTCTGAAAGCGGGTCTTATTCGGACAGGGTGAGGGGGGAAAGTGCAAGGCTGTACGAATGTGGGCTGTGGTTGAATGAAGCCCTGAAAACGAGCTGGCTGTGATTTGTGGGCGTCAAAGTGGTTGAATGAAGCCCTGAAAACGAGCTGGCTGTGATTTGTGGGCGTCAAAGTGGTTGAATGAAGCCCTGAAAACGAGCTGGCCATGATTTGAGGGCGTCAAAGTGGTTGAATGAAGCCCTAAAAATGGGGTGGCCACGATTTGAGGGCGTCAATCGTGTCGAATGAAGCCCGGAAAACGAGCTGGCCATGATTTGAGGGCGTCAACCGTGTCGAATGAAGCCCTGAAAATGGCGTGGCCATGATTTGAGGGCGTCAACCGTGTCGAATGAAGCCCCGAAAATGGGGTGGCTATGATTTGAGGGCGTCAAAGTGGTTGAATGAAGCCCTAAAAATGGGGTGGCCATGATTTGAGGGCGTCAAAGTGGTTGAATGAAGCCCTAAAAATGGGGTGGCCACGATTTGAGGGCGTCAATCGTGTCGAATGAAGCCCGGAAAACGAGCTGGCCATGATTTGAGGGCGTCAACCGTGTCGAATGAAGCCCTGAAAATGGCGTGGCCATGATTTGAGGGCGTCAACCGTGTCGAATGAAGCCCCGAAAATGGGGTGGCTATGATTTGAGGGCGTCAAAGTGGTTGAATGAAGCCCTAAAAATGGGGTGGCCACGATTTGAGGGCGTCAAAGTGGTTGAATGAAGCCCTAAAAATGGGGTGGCCACGATTTGAGGGCGTCAACCGTGTCGAATGAAGCCCTGAAAATGGCGTGGCCACGATTTGAGGGCGTCAAAGTGGTCGGATGAAGCCCTTCTTTTGTGATTTAGTTTCCCGATCTACTTTATCTCTCGACCAAATCCGCCTTCAAACAGGGATTCTCTTAACTCACGACGAGGAGATGGTTGCTCCCTTTGCTGTAAGTTCTCAGGTAGGCTGTTGTTTTCCCCTTGGTACCCAATAGCGATGAGGGCTTCAATGGAGTATTCTTCCGGTACATTTAAAACTTCACGTGCCTGATCGAAGTCAAAACCTGTCATAGGATGGGTAATGAGACCTTTATTAACAGCCTCCAAAGATAAATAACCCCAAGCAGATCCTGCATCAAACGAGTGTGATTTATTTTTGCCTTTATCTGTGGTGTTCTGTGAAACGATAAGAGCCAAGACGGGAGCGTTCTCACACCATGTCCGGTTGAATTCTCCGATAAAAGTGTAAAATTTTTCGCGATCTTCCTTCGTGCGGGCAAGAATGAATCGCCATGGCTGCAGATTGAAGGCAGAAGGGGCCCAACGTGCTGCTTCGAACAGGCTTAGCAGGACGTCTTCAGGGACATCCTTCTCTAGGAAGGAACGAGGAGACCAGCGATTTAAGAATATAGGATTAATATCATATGTAGGTTGACGAAACTTTTCAACGACAGATTGTAAGTTGCTCATGTTTCATACTCCTTTTCATTTGTGTATATTTAATTCTGTTATTATAACTTGTTTACTTATTTAATGGAAGTTACTGATGTATTATCGTAGAGATGGTTAGGAATAATAAATTAATCTAGCATTTCGCTTCCTATAAATGATAGGATACATAACATAGAAGGTGATCAAAGGAGCTATGGGCAAGGATGGAACCAAAGCATTGTAAAGAATCCCGTATTGTGAAAACGAGTCGAGTTATGCCACCGAATACGAATACCCATGGTACCTTATTTGGAGGGAAATTAATGTCTGACATTGACGATGTTGCCTCCTTGTCTGCCATCAGACACAGCCATCAAAAAGTTGTGACGGCATCTACGGATTCTGTTGATTTTTTAATGCCGATTACTTTAGACGACTCTGTGACCCTTGAATCCTATGTGGTATCTACTGGGAAGACATCCATGGAGGTTTTTGTTAAGGTTATTGCAGAAAATCTGTTTACGGGAGAACGTCGGATTGCGGCGACCTCGTTCTTAACCTTTGTGGCCTTAGATGAGAATAAGAAACCGCTGCAGGTACCTGCTGTCGTCCCAAGCACGGAAGAGGAAAAAAAGTTGAACGAAATGGCTCCTCAGAGAGCGATGATGAGGAAAGCACGACGCGAAGAAAGTAAGCAATTTGCTTCTTATTTATCAACAGCCGATTATTGGGATCAAATGGAATTAGGAAAGTGATTGAGACTTGGAATAGAAAAAAGCCAGAGTAGAGAGGGGAGTAGGGGAACGCATACTCCCCTTTTTGGTTTGTCATTCAGATTTATTTTTATAATTCCTTGTAAGGTGACTTAACTTATCGGAATAGATAGGATATAATGAAGTTACTTATTCTCCTATATAAATGTGTACGTTAAAAAAGTTCAACCCAATTATGAACGTAATCGTTAGGTACATAAGTGAAGATTCCTTTGTGAGGTGGTATCTCATGCAACTTCAAGTTGTGAACAGTCCGTTTAATCAGGAGCAGGCAGAGCTCCTCAATCGTCTTCTGCCTACATTAACACCATCCCAAAAGGTCTGGTTGAGCGGCTTTTTGGCTGCATCTCAGGTTACAACGGCTATAGAATCCACAGAAGCACAAGTATCGCAAACGCAAGCTTCTGCCCCAGCCGCGCCCCAGCCGATTTCGAAGGAGGTAGCAATTCTTTACGGATCGCAATCCGGTAATGCTCAGCGTCTTGGTGTAAAAGCAGGAAAATCGCTAGAAGGACGTGGCTATCAAGTCACCGTTTCGTCCATGAGTGATTTCAAGCCAAATAACTTAAAAAAATTAAGCAACCTGCTTGTTTTCGTGAGCACGCATGGGGAAGGCGAGCCACCGGATAATGCGTTGTCGTTCCATGAGTTTCTTCATAGCAAACGAGCTCCTAAGCTCGAAGGTTTGCGCTTCTCGGTGCTGGCACTAGGAGATAGTTCTTATGAATTCTTCTGTAAGACGGGTATCGATTTTGATCAGCGTCTAGAAGAGCTGGGTGGAGAACGTCTTTTCCCTCGTGTAGACTGTGATGTGGATTATGATGAGCCGGCAGCTGAATGGTTCGAAGGCGTTCTAAGCCGCTTAGGGGAAGGTTCGGTTTCCATGCCAACCGGCACTTCAGCAACGGCTGCTCAAGTCAAGGAATCCGTTTATTCTAGAACGAATCCCTTTTACGCAGAGGTCCTCGAAAATATCAATTTAAATGGACGTGGATCGAATAAGGAAACGCGTCACCTTGAAATCTCTTTAGAAGGTTCTGGACTGAGCTTTGAACCGGGAGATAGTCTCGGGATTTATCCGGAAAATGATCCTGTCCTCGTAGACCAACTTCTTGAGGAGTTGAAATGGGATCCGCAAGGGACCGTGACGGTCAATAAACAAGGAGAGATTCGTGCGCTCAAGGAAGCATTGACCTCTCACTTTGAGATAACGGTTTTAACTAAACCGCTTCTTCAGCAGGCAGCAAGTTTCTTATCGAAGGATGAAGCGAAAGAGCTGATAGCAGCGGGCAACGAAGATAAGTTAAAGGCTTATCTCCAGGGGCGCGATTTGCTTGATTTAATCCGTGATTATGGACCATGGAAAGGATCTGCTCAAGACTTTATCTCCGTATTACGCAAGATCCCCCCTCGTCTTTATTCGATTGCAAGCAGCTTAGCGGCCAATCCGGATGAAGTGCATCTTACGATGGGAGCGGTTCGCTATGATGCGCATGGACGTGAGAGAAAAGGGGTGTGCTCGATCTATTGTGCGGAGCGTTTACAGCCAGGAGATAAGGTTTCTATTTACCTCCAACAGAACCAAAACTTTAAGCTTCCGGCCAATCCAGATACGCCGATCATCATGGTAGGTCCAGGGACTGGGGTTGCACCGTTTCGTTCCTTTATGCAAGAGCGCGAAGAAAGTGGAGCAGAAGGAAAGTCTTGGATGTTCTTCGGGGATCAGCATTTTGTCACAGACTTCCTTTACCAGACGGAATGGCAAAAGTGGATCAAAAACGGGGTCCTCACGAAGATGGATGTTGCGTTTTCGCGTGATAGGGATGAGAAAGTATATGTTCAGCACCGGATGCTCGAAAACAGTAAAGAATTGTTTGCTTGGCTGCAGGAAGGTGCCGTTGTTTACATCTGTGGAGATGAAAAGAATATGGCACGTGATGTTCATAACACGCTGGTCGAGATTATTGAAAAAGAAGGCGGGATCAGTCGTGAGCAAGCAGAGGCTTACCTAGCCGATATGCAACAGCAAAAACGCTATCAGCGCGATGTATATTGATTTGGATGAGAAAGGGGTTGTTTCCATATGGCAAACCAAATATTAAAAGCACCGGAAGGCCCGCCGAGTGATGTGGAGCGGATTAAAGACGAAAGTAATTACTTGCGCGGGACGTTAAAAGAATCGATGCTAGAACATTTAAGCGCGGGAATTTCGGATGATGATAATCGTCTGATGAAATTTCACGGCAGCTACTTGCAGGATGATCGAGACTTACGCAACGAGCGTCAAAAGCAAAAGCTAGAACCTGCTTATCAGTTCATGCTTCGTGTACGTACGCCAGGTGGTGTGGCGACACCAGAACAATGGCTGGTGATGGACGATCTCGCCCAAAAGTATGGAAATGGGACCTTGAAGCTGACGACGCGTCAAGCATTCCAGATGCACGGAATCCTAAAGTGGAATATGAAAAAGACAATTCAAGAAATTCATGCTTCCCTTTTAGACACGATTGCGGCTTGCGGCGACGTAAACCGTAACGTCATGTGTAACCCCAATCCAGATTTATCGGAGCTTCACAGCGAAGTTTTTGAATGGTCGAAAAAACTCAGTGATGATCTATTACCGCGTACTAGAGCGTACCATGAGCTATGGTTGGATGAAGAAAAAGTGGCTGGTACTTCAGATGTGGAAGAAATCGAGCCTATGTATGGACCGTTGTATTTACCCCGTAAGTTTAAAATTGGAATCGCGGTGCCGCCATCCAACGATATCGATGTCTATTCCCAAGATCTTGGCTTCATCGCCATCGTAGAGGACGGAAAATTAGCTGGGTTTAACGTGGCGATTGGCGGCGGTATGGGGATGTCGCACGGGGACAAAACAACGTATCCGCAATTGGCTAAGGTGATTGGATTCTGTAAGCCGGAAAAAATATATGATGTAGCCGAAAAAATCATTACGATTCAGCGCGATTATGGAAACCGCTCCGCACGTAAGCATGCCCGCTTTAAGTACACGGTAGACCGTCTAGGTCTTGAGACGGTTGTTGCGGAATTAGAAGCTCGTCTTGGCTGGAGCCTGTCTGAGGCGAAGCCGTTTCACTTCGATCATAATGGTGACCGATACGGTTGGGTAAAAGGACATCAAGGAAAATGGCACTTCACTTTGTTCGTAGAAGGTGGACGCATCACAGATCTAGAAGAATACAAGCTGATGACAGGCTTGCGCGAAATCGCCAAAATTCATACAGGGGATTTTCGTCTGACCGCCAACCAAAACTTGATGATCGCGAACGTATCGAGTCAGAAAAAGAAGAAGATTACAGAGCTCATCGAGCAATATGGCTTAACGGATGGAAAACATTATTCCGCTTTACGTCGCAGTTCTCTGGCCTGTGTGGCGCTACCCACTTGCGGTCTTGCCATGGCGGAAGCGGAACGCTACTTGCCTGTTCTCGTGGATAAGATTGATGAGATAATGGATGAGAACGGCCTACGAGACAAGGAAATCACCATCCGTATGACGGGGTGCCCGAATGGTTGCGGCCGCCATGCATTAGGTGAGATTGCCTTTATCGGTAAGGCGCCTGGAAAATACAATATGTATCTCGGAGCTGCCTTCGACGGAAGTCGTTTAAGTAAAATGTACCGTGAAAATATCGGAGAAGAAGAGATACTAACTGTGCTTCGAACCCTTCTTCCTCGTTATGCGAAAGAGCGCCAGGATGGCGAGCACTTCGGTGACTTTGTGATCCGCGCAGGAATTATTGAAGCTGTGACTGACGGCACTAATTTTCATGAATAATGGGAATAGATTTTAGGTGTTTTGACCAACTATAATCAGATCAAAAATCACAAAAGAAGGGCTTCTCTCAACTATTAATTGATGAAGGAGCCCTTCTTTAATTTTGTAGGTGATATTGGGCGTGAACAAAAGGTTATCCTTCAAATTGGTGTAACGCGAATAGCGGACTCCATGTCTTTTTTTAGATTACATAATGTGTATTATGTATGTATTGGTTTGGGCTGGATTTTAACACTCTATTTATGCAACATTTGTTGGATATGCTATGTCTAAAGAGATAGAAAAGCATAAAGGAGATGACGTTATGAAAGATTCAAGACGTATTTGGAGGAAAAGTATTACCGTCCCTGTTGTTTTGGCGCTAATGGTCGGTGCAGGTTTTGCTATTTCTTCTGCATTACAACCTGTTTCTGTAAGTGCGATAAGTGAATCACGAATTAATACCATAACGGTAGCAGGAAAAGGAGAAATAACCATCACTCCAGATGTAGCATACGTTCAATTTGGGCTGAATACGGAAGGGAAAACGGCACAAGAGGCGCAACAAAAAAATGCACAATTATTCTCTCAAATTCAAGATGCAATCCAAAAACAAGGGGTAGATAAAGCGGATATTAAAACAGTCAGGTACTATACTCAACCGGATTATCGATGGGAGAAGGAACAAAACGTACTGAAAGGATATAGAACGGAGCATATCGTAGAAGTTACATACCGAAAGATGGATGACATAGGTTATTTTCTAGATACGGTATCTAATGCAGGCGTGAATCGAGTTGAAAACATCCGATTTAGTACGGAAAAAGAGGACGAGTATCAAATTGAGGCACTAGAACAGGCAATAGATCATGCGAAAAAGAAAGCCGAAGCCCTAGCTGCAAGATCAGGAAAGAAGATAAAGGACGTCATTATTATCGAGGAATTAGGTACATCTACTCCTCCCATAGTTTATCGTGAAGCCAACCTGATGAAGTCGGAAGCGGCCGTGCAAGATTCATCTACAGTAATTAACCAAGGCGAGTTGAAAATGATTACACAAGTGCAAGTAACCTATGAGTTTTGATAGGAGCTAGTTAGAGCAGTCGTCATATTGCTTGTGGTGATCCTGTTTCCTGTTTTTCAGACAATAATTAGAGTAGTCAAACGAAAGGGAGGTTCTTAGAATGAGCGTGCCCAAGAGTGATCCGGATAAAAAGTACACTTATTCTGATTATTTAACCTGAACCGATGATTACCAGGCTCTGGGAAAAAATGAGACAAGCTTTATAAACTTTTTCGATAATGAATTTAAGTTAGTTAATTGCAGTAATGCCTCTATAAGAGTTAGGACTCTTATAGAGGCTATTTGATTGTCCATTTAATTTATAATCATTATTGGTTCGTGAATCTGTAACTATTGTTCGTGATAAACGAGTTAGAATTCGTGAGTTTCGTACCAGCCCTGATTGCTGAATGCCTTAGTATTGTTAAATTATTAGGAATCATTACATCAACGTGAGAAAAATAGTGAGATACGTGAGGTTATTGGTGTATTAATTTGTAATAGTTGCGGCTTTGGGAGTTTGGGGAGGTTTCTCGTGACAAAAAATGAAAAAATCGTGAGTATACAGAAAAAATTGTGAGTTTCGGTTTGGTTTAAAGCCTCATATGAAGGGTGGGCAGCTTTTTTCTTTCCTGGAGAAAGATATCTTTCTATACTGCCCAAAAAAGGAAGGCCTTTTTGAACAGATCCAAGGATCAACCCTATCCTTTTCTGTACTAATTATAAAAATAGACTAAAAAACAGGAATGAAATTCGTTATAAATGTTAAAAAGGCTCAGATCAATCTGAGTCTCCATACCCCCAATAAATACGAAAAAGGAACAGCATCACTCCCTGTTCCTTAAACCGTTTACAACACAATAACCAAGTGGATCACGGTAACCACGAGAAATACTAGAGCAATCCATCGATGCACAGCTCGGCTGAGGAAAGGACTGACCATCAGGCCGATTCCATCAATCGCCAAGAGGACAAGGGTTACTAAACCAATGATTCCTGTGATTGCTGCCCCATTCCATACCATAGTTAGCGAGAGGAAGGCGATGGCATGAAATATCGCCAGACCTAAACCGACCATCCCCGTCATCATGTGCAGAGGGCGGACGAGTCGAATTGAACTCGACAGAAAGCGTTTGATCACCGGTGTTAACGGGAGAAATTCTCGGGTCAAGATCCACCACAGGATACCGTGAAGGCTTGTCAGTCCGATAAAGATCAGGGCGGCAAAGCCAAAGGCTGTACCACTAGGTGACCAATCAGGACTCGGAAGGGGGGAGAGCTGCCAGACAGATAGACAAATAATGCCTAGCAGCAAGTATAGAGCAATGCTGTTCCCCACCCCTTCGAATCGTAGGATCCATTTTTCCCATTTTCCTTGAGGATGAATAATCATGACAAGGCTCCTTTTTTTACTTCTGAATTTGTTCTTTTTCTTTTTCAGGACCATCGTCGACTAACCCGTTGACGGAAGATTTAAATTCTCGAAGGGTGCGTCCGACGGCTTTGCCGAGTTCTGGCAGTTTACTTGGTCCAAAAATGATCAAAGCAAGCGTGAGGATCAAAATGAGTCCGGGAACACCAATATTGTTAAACACTCTTTTCACCCCCTTTGAGAGACTGAGGTTGTTTCTATTAGATATATTCTCTAGGTGCAAACTTAATCTAAATTTTATTAGTATTTAAAAAACATTTTTAAGAGAGGAATAGCTCCTCCTTTTTTTTCATAAGTTGTAGGAGAAATGTAAGCGTTTGCTAGTAATAATAAGATCCTGTCACTTTATGAAGAGAAAAGGGTGTTAAAGGTGCTGAATAAAAGGTGTCCTGAAGAATTATCTGTGACGCTCTATGTCAATCGTTACGAATTGGCAACCCTGCAGTTAAGTCGGACAGATTGGGAAGATTGGGCTGTTGGTTATTTGTATTCTGAAGGTATGATTGATTCGCCCCACGACCTCAAAAGGTTAATCATAGATGAGCATCGTCTTAAGGTTTGGGCCGACTTAAAGCCAGGCATGGATGTCGAAGGCTTACTCAAGCGTCGTCGTCATCTGACCGCGGGCTGCGGTAAGGGGGTAACTTTCCACTCACAAGCGGATGTGAAAAAATTCAAACCGGTGATCGGCAGCAGAAGAGCCACGATTCATGAAGTCCAGGAGTATATGCGGCAGTTCGCAAAAAAGACGCCGTTATATCATCAAACAGGAGGAGTTCATGCGGCTTGTCTCGTAGATAGGCAAGGCAGCTTCGTGGTGGTCCGAGAAGATATCGGCCGTCATAATGCGGTAGATAAGGTGATCGGGTACGCCCTGAGAGAGGGACGTTCTGGATCAGCGGACTCCTTGATTCTCTTGACATCGGGGCGCATCTCCTATGAGATGCTGGCGAAGGCCGCCAGATTCGGAGTAGGAATCGTCGGGTCCCGTACGGCTGCCACCAGTCAGGCGGTTGAATTAGCTGAGGAGTTGCAAGTGGAAGTGGTCGGTTACATACGCGGTCAGATGGCTTCCGTCTACACGACAGTCGGTCGCGTCCTTGAGAATGAAGAAAAGGTTGGCGGGGGATTCTAGCAGATTTTATCTCCATTGAAGGGGGAAAGGGGAAGCATGGGTCAGATTTCACGCCGTGACTTTCTGAAGAGAACGGGGGTAACCGTAGCAGGCTTGACAGTCGCCTCGATGGCAGGGGTGAATATGAAGCCGGTTCAAGCCCAAGTTACCCGGATTAAGCTCGAGGTCAGAAAGGGTAAACAAGTGCCGAGTGTATGTCCTTATTGTGCTGTGGGCTGCGGAATGCTGATCACGGAATCCGCAGGGAAAATCATTAATATTGAAGGCAATCCAGATAGCCCGGTCAACCTAGGAGCGCTTTGTCCTAAAGGGGCAGCTGCCTATCAGATGGTGGATAATCAAGAGAGACAGACGAAAGTCCTCTACAGAGCTCCTTACAGCGACAAATGGGAGGAAAAACCGCTGGATTGGGCTATGCAACGGGTAGCGGAAAAAGTGAAAGAAACGCGCGATAAGTATTTTATTGAGACGGTGGATGGGAAAACGGTGAACACCAACCCAGCTATTGCTTCTCTTGGAGGTTCCACGATGGAAAATGAGTGGAACTATATCCATCAGAAGCTGATGAGGTCCCTTGGCATCGTTTATATGGAAAATCAGGCCCGTATTTGACACAGTTCTACAGTGCCCGGGCTGGGTACTTCATTTGGTCGTGGCGGAGCTACGACGACTCCTAGAGATTTGGCAGAAAGTGACTGTATTGTGATTATGGGCTCCAATTTTGCTGAAAACCATCCGGTCGGCTTCCGATGGGTAATCCAAGCGAAGAACAAAGGGGCCAAAGTGATTCATGTGGACCCTCGTTTTACGCGGACATCGGCGTTAGCGACAGATTATGTTCCCATGCGATCCGGATCGGATATCGTCTTTTTGGGAGCCCTCATTAACTACATGATTCAGCATGAGAAATACTTTAAAGAATACGTTGTACATTATACGAACGCCCCTTTTATCCTGAATGAGAATTATCGGGATACGGAGGATCTCGAGGGTATTTTCTCCGGGTATAATCCTGATACACAAACTTATGATCGCTCGACTTGGGATTTTGAAAGAGATGAGCCCCTTCTCCCTGAAGGGGAAGCGGCTACTCTGACCGAGCAACTGGCTCGCAAAAAAAAGGTAGGAAGACCCAAGCGAGACGAGACCTTGCAGCACCCAAGAAGTGTCTTCCAAATTATGAAAAGACATTATGCTCGCTATACACCCGAGCTGGTGGAGGAAGTTTGCGGTACGCCAAAGGCTGATTTTCTCAAGGTGGCCGAGGCTCTTGCGGCCAATTCGGGTAAAGATCGAACCAGTGCATTCTGTTATGCGATGGGCTGGACGCAGCATACACTCGGCGTGCAAACCATTCGTATTGCAGGTCTACTTCAATCTTTACTTGGGAATATGGGGCGCCCTGGAGGAGGCATCATGGCGCTGAGAGGCCATGCTAATGTTCAAGGAGCAACAGATCTAGCGACACTCTATGACGTACTCCCTGGTTATTTAGCTGTGCCGTCCGTCAAGAAAAATCATAATACCCTTGAAGACTATCTCCTAACCGAGACGCGGGCGACGGGATGGTGGGTGAATTACCCCAAATATATGATCAGTCAGCTCAAAGCGTTTTTCGGGGATGCAGCTACGGCCGAGAATGACTACGGCTATGATGCTTTGCCGAAGTTGATTGGCAATCACTCTCATTACAATATGTTCCAGAGTATGTATCAAGGAAAGATCAAAGGCTTTTTCGTCATGGGTCAAAATCCGGCGGCAGGGGGGCAGAATGCGCGGTTCCACCGAGAAGCGATGGCGAAGCTCGATTGGTTGGTCATCCGCGATCCCTTCCTTACGGAAACGGCGACCTTCTGGTATCAGGCTCCCGAAGTAGTGAATGGGGAGGTGCAGGCGAAGGACATTCAGACGGAAATCTTCTTCTTCCCGACCGCCGTGTTTGCGGAGACAGGAGGCAGCTTTACCAACACCAACCGGATGGCTCAATGGAAGGAGAAGGCAGCAGATCCGCCAGGGGATTGTCGATCCGATATGTGGTTCACTTACGAACTAGGAAAGAGTCTGAAACAACTGTATCAAAACAGTTCAGCGAAACGTGACTGGCCGATCAAGAACTTACTGTGGAACTATGAACCAGACATGAATGATGGATTTAAGGTCCACGAACCTGATGATCATGCCATTCTGAAGGAAATCAATGGCTATGAGGTGACCACCGGAAAACCGATTGCAAGCTTCGCGAACCTAAAGGATGATGGGTCGACGATATCGGGAGCTTGGATCTATACGGGAATCATGCCGGATGATAAGACGAATCGCGCAGCCGCGAGAGATGGCGATGATTATGTCAGCTTAGGCTGGGGATTCTGCTGGCCGGCTAATCGCCATATTTTGTACAATCGGGCTTCCGCGGCCCCAGACGGACGTCCGTGGTCCGAACGGAAGAAATATGTTTGGTGGGACGCTGCCGAAAAGAAATGGACCGGACTCGACATCCCTGATTTTATCGCTACGAAGGCCCCAGACACTCTGGCTAAGCCTGAAGGCATTGGAATGGATGCGCATGCTGGATTTGAGCCGTTTATTATGAATCTGGACGGAAGGATTCAATTATTCGGGCCATTGGCCGACGGTCCTTTGCCCACACATTATGAACCGGTCGATACGCCCATTGGCAATAAACTGTATCCCAAATATCCTCATAACCCAGTAGCTGTCTATTATAAGGATCTGCCGCATAACGAAGTGCATGGGGTGGGCAACACTCAATACCCTTATGTCATGACCACGTATCGGGTGACAGAGCATCATTTAAGCGGACCGATGTCACGCTGGCTCCCCTGGTTAGCAGAGATTATGCCGGAAGTATTCCTCGAGATCAGTCCGGAGATGGCAGGTCCATTAGGGATCAAAAATGGCGACTGGGTTACGATCACAACCGCTCGGGGCCAGGCCGAAGCGAAGGCCCTGGTTACCAGAAGGATGCGCCCTTTCAATCTAGGAGGAAAGATTGTCCATCAAGTGGGGATGCCCATCCACTGGGGATATGCGGGGATAGCCACAGGATCCGCTTCCAATGAATTGACTGCCATTGTCGCTGATCCGAATGTCTTTATTCATGAATCGAAGGCTTTTACATGCGACGTGCGCAAAGGTCGAATTCGGATGGGGGTGTAAGCCATGGCTGAGAGTAGTAAAGGGATGTTTATCGATACGTCCACGTGTACGGGGTGTAAAGCCTGTCAGGTCGGATGCAAAGAGTGGAATCAGCTCCCGATGGGCGAGATGGCGTTTACGGCCAACAGCTATGATAATACCGGTAAATTAAGTGCAGAGAACTGGCGGCATGTCAAGTTCATTGAGCAATTTTCCGATGATCGATCGAAGCAGCGCTGGCTATTTTTGAGTGACTCCTGTAAGCATTGCCAGGATGCAGGATGTATGGAAGTTTGTCCAACGAACGCCATTATCCGTACCGAATTTGACACGGTGTATATTGATCACGATGTCTGTATTGGTTGCCGATATTGTATCTCTGGATGTCCGTTTGGCGTCATTGGCATGGATCATATTACAGGTACAGCTCAGAAATGTACGCTTTGCTATGATCGTCTGCAGGAAGGGGAACAGCCGGCATGTGCTCAGGTTTGTCCGACGGATTGTATTCAATTTGGTGATGTGGATGAATTGCAGGCCATGGCCGATGAGAGAATGGATCATCTTAAGCAGACTGGGGAACAGGAAGTCTCGATTTATGGTAAAAAAGATGTGTTGGGCGGCTTGAATGTATTTTATCTACTTTTAGATAAGCCAGAAGTCTACGGGCTTCCGTCGAACCCTAAGCTCCCGAGCAAGAAGGCGGGTATGGGATACTTCAGCAGTTTACTAGGTTTTCTCGGTGTCGGCCTCGTCGGTCTCTTATCCTTTAGAGCGAACCGGATGAAGGAACAAGCAGAAGAACAACACAAGGACCAGAACTAGGGGGGACAAAATATGGGATATGTGTATGAAGCAGGATTGCAAAATCCCCTCTGGAAATGGGAAATCGTCGTTTATTTCTTCGTAGCTGGAATTGCGGTTGGGACTTACATGTTTGCCGCCTTCGGACAATTATGGGGAAGTCGTTCCGACCGGCAGCATTCGGTGACGGGGTATTTTTTCGCGATGCCGATGATGGTGATTAGCGGCTTGATGCTGATCCTTGATTTATCCGTTCCGGATCGATTTATTCGATTTTTCCATATGATGTGGAATCCGCGGGACGGCGGGCTGACGTTTAAACTCGAATCCGTGATGTCCTTAGGGTCTTGGGTGATTCTTTTGTTTAGCGTCCTATCCACAATTTCATTCGGATATGCTCTCGTCAAGCGATATCAATGGGAGAATAAAGTTCCTTTAGCAAAGATGCTTATTTCTTTACATGAAGGGTCTTACAAAGGGATTTATCTGGGGATTGGCATCTTATCTGCAGCGTATATTGGAACCTACACGGGAATTTTGCTAACGACGACGCATTGGCCTGTGTGGTCCTCGACCCCGTTAATTCCGCTGTTATTCCTCATATCTGGGGTATCAACGGGACTTGCAGCGATGGTTTTAACCTTATTGAAGCGTCTCGATCAGGCTAAAGGTTATATCCATCGTTTGGAGAAAGCAGATACCTATATCATGGTAGGAGAAATTGTGATTATTGCGATTTTCTTATTGAGCCTTGGGCCGTGGGCAAGTGTCTTGCTCAGTGGAAGCAATGCCGTTCTGATGATTGGAGGGGTTATCATAGCTGGATTACTGCTTCCGCTGTATCTCAGATATCGGCCTCTCTTAGGAAAGAAAAACAGTTTAATCTTGTCGAGTAGTCTGATCTTGTTCGGCGGGTTAATACTGCGCTACTTAATGGTCGTAGGCATTCAATAAGGTGCCTGTTTGAGTGGTGAAAAGGCTTTTTCGCCACTCTTTTTTCTATCAAAGTAGTACGGGGAAAGTTGGGAGGGGATTCGTGATGCTTGCGGATGTTGTCGAAAACCGTTTGAAGAAGCTGAAAGCACAAAATAAATCCATGAAGACCTTAGCCGGGATTCAGGCCGATCTCATCAAGCGGATGAACAAGTGGACTCCGGTGATTAACGTAGTCCAGGTCAGTGAAGAGGAGAAAGCAGATAAATTAGCTCGCGGTGACTATCTCTTGTATGAATGGGAGGACCAAGTTGATCTCTCTTTTGCTCGCTGTCTCTTTCGGGATTTGCTAGAATGGGAGGGAGTAGGTAAAGCTAAACGATCACTCAAAAAGTTTGGCAAGAGCCTTGCAGACGAAGAGGTCGATGCTGTACTTTGGTCTGGACTTTCTAATGATGAAGCTCTTTTTTCCTCTTTTATTGAACGCTATGAGCTGGAAGCGGACATGCTGGCGTTGTTAGTGCAATACAGCTTGCTGCCTACCTTAAACCGAGTGAATAAGGAATGGACGAAAGACTTTTCATTGGATGGTTGGCATCAAGGCTACTGTCCGGTTTGCGGGTCGCACCCGATTCTAGCTGAATACCGGGAATCGGAGAAGTTTCGGTTTTTACGCTGTGGGTCTTGTGCTTGTGATTGGGTTTTCCCTCGGGTCGGATGCCCTCAATGTCATAATCAAGATTATCATACTCTAGATTATTTGTACTTAGAGGGGGAGACGAAGCATCGGGTTGATGTTTGCGAAAAATGCCAATGCTATGTCAAAGGGGTCAATGCCTTGTCCGCCCAAGAGTATCCGCTCCTATTAATTGAAGATCTTGCGACCCTTCATCTCGATATGATGGCTCAGGAAAAAGGCTTCTATCGTTACTGAAATTATAAAGAGGTGCTAATAGACATGAATGCTGGAGTCATCCTTCTTGCAGGAGGACAATCAAGCCGGATGGGAATGAATAAGGCGCTCCTTCCGATTAACGGACAACAAAATATCGTACGTATTATTGAAGAATTAACCCGCGTTTTCCCACCGCCGATTCTCGTTACGAATCAACCAGAGGACTATGAAACGATTGGTTTAAAGATGATTGGGGATAAATACCCTGGAAAAGGACCTTTGGCCGGTTTGCATGCGGGCCTGATGGCTTCGCCTTATGAGGATAATCTCCTCGTTGCGTGCGATATGCCTTTTGCTTCTAGTAGGTTAGGTGAGTTTCTATGGAGTCAGCTTGAAGGTTACGATGCCGTTGTCCCGGTATTAAACGGAAAGCACCATCCCTTATTTGCCGTCTACCGTAAGTCAACATTGCCGGTAGTTGAAGAGTGCTTGGAACAGGAAAGACTACGGATGTTTGACTTTCTAAAGCAGATCCAGGTGAACGAGATCCATGTAGAGGATTCCTCATTAGAGATGGATCTCGAAAAAGCGTTCTTTAATATGAACCGTCCGAGTGACTTTGAGCAGGCTAAGGAGTGGGCGGGGAAGGAGTAGGTTGATGGGCCAGCGTTCTAATTTGTAATGATTGCTGGTTCGTGAGTCCGTAACAATTGTTCGTGACAAAGGGATTACAATTTGTGAGTTTCTTTTAAATATGGTTTGCTGGATATCGGAGTAGAGCTGAATTATTTGGAATGGCTACACCAACGTGAGAAAAGCACCTTAATTCGTGAGTTTATGGGCATCTTAATTTGTAACGATTACGGCTTTGGGAGTTTCGGGAAACTTTTCGTGATAAAAATGAATAATTACGTGAGTATTTTAAGAAAATCGTGAGTTTCCGTACACTTTAAGGCATCATCCTTAGGGTAGGAAGCTCTTTTCTTGCTTGGTGAATAAGATTTTCCTCGACTATCCAAAAATAGAAAGATCTTTAACCGGATCAGGTGCTCTAAACTGGTGGTTTTTTGTTCTAGTCTCCAAATAAAACAAAAAATAGGGTTGAAAATAGACTTAATCATTAAAAACTTTGCTCTAAAGACCATCATCCCTGATGGTCTCTTTTCCCTAATGATGGTTTTCATGACTCTGTTTAGGTGCCTGGTGGCCTTTTTGAAGTTCTAGTAGATCTTTTTCAGATAATTCCCCTACAATAAACTGCTTCGTTGGCATAATAGTAGAACCATTCGAGCTGGCTTGTACTTTGACATAATATAAGCCTTCTTCAATAAAGGTTTTTTCCACGTAATATTGGCCCCTACCGTCGCGGTTTGCCATCATGACTTCGTTCGAGTCAGGACTCCCATTTTTCCATACGGTAAACTGAACATCGTCCAATCCATTTACGGGTTTGCCATTTTGCACGAGTATGACGTTTAAGAATTGCGGTTCATGTAATAAAACTGGCTCAGGTAAAAGGATATCTACTTGAAGTGGACTTTCTACCTTATAATGTCCTGCCGCGTCTTCGCTTAACGAATCGAAGGAACAGGCTGTTAATAAGAAAATCAAACTATACGTTAGGGCATACTTATACATTTTCACTTCCCATCGGCTCCTTTCCTAGCCTCTATGCATTAAAGACTCTCTTTAAGCGATCTACTCTCTGGATAACGAATCTGTCTAGTACATAAACGAAAACAAGGGAGACTCCTACTAAAGGAAATGCGATTCCAAAAAGAGTAAGGATTACGACTAATCCTTTTATTTTCTTTAAGCCGGGAGACTTTGGCGCTCCTAAATGACCTATTGGTTTACGTTTCCACCACAAGATAAATCCGCTTACTACTAGACCGACGATCCCTATGCAAACGATTAAACCTAAGATCTGATTGGGTAATCCGTATTCCAATCCTTTATGAACCGTGATCCCCCATGCCATGAGTTTACCTATCTGTTGATAGTGGTCATATCGGTAGTCGGCTAGGATAGCGCCGGTGTATTGATCGATATGCAACGTAGCCTCATCTCTCGCTCTGGGAGGGAAGACGGATATCGTATAAACCCCTTCTGGCTTTTTGGGGAAGATCACCGTGTAAGTGGGGTGTATGTTTTGTCCATTCGTAATCGTTACGACATCATCAATGCTTAAGGGAATATAACCTTGAAGTTGGGATTGGGGGACATCTAAATTCTGAGCCGCCCATGGAACATCCGCAATCTCTTTGGTCTTTACGATGGTGGTCGGAGCGCTGCCTACCCAAACCGAAGGAGGGTATCCGACTCCCGCATTCGTAGCAAAGTATTGAACCTTCGTTCCCCATAGTCCAGACCACAACAAACCGGTGATAACAAGAAAAAGTATAGCAGCAGATAACCAGAAACCGGGAACGACATGTAAATCTCTGATTAAGTTTTTCCTTCCACTACTGAAACGTGGAATCAGAACTCCTGCAATTGTTCTTTTCCCTTTCGGACTCCATAAGTAAATCCCGGTCACAATGAGGATAATGGTCCAGCAAGCGGTCAACTCTACGATTCGGTCTCCAACGGTTCCTAACATCAACTCTCCGTGAAACTCTTCGATTCTATCGATTAATCTGTTCTTATCGTTCAGTTCTCCCATGATCTCTCCGGTGTAAGGATCCACAAATACGGTTAGAGATTCCCCGTGCATATTGATTTTCACCTCAGCGGAACGTGTGGAACTTTCTCCTGGACGATATTTAGTTACTTGAGCTTCAGGATACTGCTGCCTGACGGCTTCAATTTGCCCAGATGGAAGCATCTTGTGGTGCTGTTGTTCAACATGGTAATAATCCTTGTACATCCATTGCTCTATTTGTGGTTTAAACAAATAAACGGAGCCCGTTACAGCTAGGATGAATATAAAAGGGGCAAAAATAAGGCCTGCATAAAAATGCCATCTCCAAATGATTTGATAGAATGAGGATTCCTGCTTTTTCATTCCTAGCACTCCTTGCTGTTTACTTTGGATTTCTGCTACTAGTGAATATTATAGGAACTCTAATCTATCGTGTATATGACCCATTCTGGCTATTTATTAAAAATACATTGGGGTTAAAGGGTCATTCTTTCACGCACAAAGTCAATAAAAACCTTTAGTATGCCTTCTACCTTTGTCTCCTTTAGATAGATTAGTTGAAAAGGACGACTTAATTGGGGGAGGTCTTTTATCTTCACAACGCAAAGATTATTAAACTCTAACTCTCTCTCAATGGAGGTTCGTGGAAGAATCCCTATGCCCATTTTCTCCATTATCATCTGCTTTACAAATTCGATATTATCAGCTTCTAGAACTACGTTGGGTTTTCGGTTCAAATGACCAAAAGCATTGTTTATTAGTGCCCAATCAAGTGAACCTCGATTAAATAATATTAAGGGTTCGTTTACAACTTCTTCTAAGAGAATGGAATTTCGAGAGAAAAAAGGATGGTCACGATAGATAACAAGTACCATTTCATCATCTAATAAGTGAATCGTTTTAATTTTGGGGTGGTCTACAGAACGTGAGATTCCGAGTGAGACATCATGGTTCAGAACCATATTCAGTACATTATGGGAGTGTCCTGTATGTACAGTTAACTTCACCTCAGGAAATGATTGATTAAAGTCCCTGATCAGGCTTGGAAAAATATAATTGGTCATTGTTAATACTATTGAAACGCTGATATTTCCTTTAGTTTTACCCTTGGTATCATCAATAGCTAATAATCCATCTTGTAAGAATTCTACTCCTTTTTTTGCATAAGGGATAAATGCTTCTCCTTCCTTGGTTAATGTTATTTGCTTGCCGTTTCTGACAAAAAGCTGATGACCTATTTCATTTTCCAGAGTTTTTATTCTTGCACTAACTGTTGGTTGGGAGATATATAGCAGTTCTCCCGCCTTTTTAAAACTTTTTGTTAAAGATACATATAGAAAAGCCTCAATTTGTTCGATATTCAATTTCATCCCACCTGTAATAGAAATGTATAATTCTAAAAATTAAAAAATCGATTGGATCTATTAATTTAACTAATCTAATATAGTTTATATGAAATATACAGAAATTTTATAAAAAACAAAAGAGCCAACTCTTACTTCTTGGCACGTATGTTGAAAGGATATTACTTATGTAAATATCCAGTGTTTATTGCTGGTTTATTTATAAAATTCATCACTGTGACTTAATAAGGAGGGATCACAAGCCATATTTGTTGAGGATCAATTCAGATGTAATTTAATAGGTCAAGGGGTGAGTGGAATCGACTAGTAAATAAAAGGAAGAAATCCAAAATTAATAAGCTATAGTAATAAATCAAAATGTAAAGGAGATAAAATGATGAGGAAACTTAGCACTCTTTTTTTATTCATAATATTGATGATACTGACTGCTTGCGGTCAAAGTAATAGCGTTGAGACTGGCAGTAAGGACATATCTCAAGAATTTGATCTTGTAGAGCCAGGAAAACTGACCATTGTTTCATCCGGAGGATTTGTACCATTTACTGACATGCAAAATGGAGAAATGGTAGGTTATGATATCGACGTTGGTAGAGAAATTGCAAAGATATTAGGTTTGGAGCCGAAGTTTGAAAAAGCTGATTTTAGCGGGATGATTACAGGAATACAACAGGGAAGATACGATATAGCCATTAACAGTCATACTATTACTGAAGACCGTAAGAAACAAGTGAATTTTACACAACCTTATTACTATTCAGGATCTATGATCTTTTCCCCACCTGGAAGTAACATAAAAACAGTAGACGACTTAAAAGGTGCCACAATCGCTTTAAATAGAAGCTCAAACTACTACCAAGAAGCACAGCAGTACACGGATAAATTCGACTTTTATGATGATGATTTACGCGCATTACAAGCTGTTGCTAGTGGCCATGGAGATGCAGGAATTACTGATGCCATACTCGGGCAATTGGCTATCCAAAACGGTTTAAAACTAGAGGCGCAACAACAATTTAATAAGACAGAACAAGCGATTCCTATAGACAAGGATAATGAAAAATTACTAGAAGCAATTAATGATGCAATGGATCAGTTAAGAGCGAACGGGAAATTAAAGGAACTATCCATGAAGTGGATTGGGGTTGATGTTACTGAACCACCAAAAAATACTGTGGATTAATTACCCTGTTTAATAACCTGTTGTTTAAATGGTTAGGAGTGAACAGCTTGGAAGGTATCAGTCATTTTATTACAACATTCATTGATAGTTTTGATTTATTTATTGTAGCCATGTTCTGGACGATAGCGGTTACAGTCTGCGCCTTTTCAATAGCCCTTGTTTTTGGTTTGTTTTTTGGATTCTTAAAAGTCTCGAAGATAAAGCCGCTTATGTGGATCTCAGATTTTTACGTTTGGATTATCCGAGGTACACCTTTAGTTGTGCAAATATTCGTTTTGTTCTATGGGTTAACCAACATAGTTTTAATACCAACTTTTTGGGCTGTAACAATTGGCCTTGCGTTCCATGTGGGAGGTTACTTAACTGAAATTATAAGAGGATCCATTGAATCTATAGACGATGGTCAAATGGAAGCGGGAAGATCTTTGGGTATGAGTGCCTCTCTGACGATGAGAAGAATAATTTTACCGCAGGCATTTCGGCGTGCAATTCCTTCATTGGGCAACCAATTTATAATTGCTCTAAAAGACTCCGCGCTAGCTTCCTTCATCGGTATGCAGGAATTGTTTGGAGTCGCTAACCTTGAAGGATCAACCAATTTTGACTTTATGACCTATTTATTGATAGTTTCCGTTTATTACCTCTTTATAGTTTATGTCTTTACTTTCTTTGTGAAGATTCTTGAAAAGAGATTAAAGGTAAGTAATTAGGAGGTTAACATGGAGAATCGTCATAAGATCTTAAGAGTAGATAAACTTAATAAGTGTTTTGGAAAATTGCACGTACTAAAGGATATTGATCTGTCTGTAAATCAAAGTGAAGTTGTGGTTTTAATTGGGGCTAGTGGATCGGGAAAGAGTACTTTGTTAAGATGTTTAAACTTTCTTGAACAATGCGATAGTGGAACAATATTGCTTGATGGAATTGCAGTTAATCCTAAGAGTCAGGACATGAATAAACATCGGGAAAGAGTAGGGATGGTATTCCAGCATTTTAATCTTTTTCCACATAAAACAGTACTTGAGAATGTTATTGAAGCCCCTATTTATGTAAAGAAAATACCTAAACAACATGCAATTGAGGAAGGAAAGAGATTGCTAGAAAAAGTGGGGCTAATTGACAAGATTGATGTATATCCATCAAAACTTTCTGGTGGGCAGAAACAGAGAGTTGCTATAGCTCGGTCATTAGCCATGAAACCGGAAATCCTTCTATTTGATGAACCGACATCTGCTCTAGATCCAGAACTAGTGGGCGAGGTTCTGACAACAATGAAACAGCTGGCTGAAGAAGGAATGACTATGGTAGTAGTGACTCATGAAATGGGATTTGCCCGAGAAGTTGCTGATGTTGTCATATATATGCATGACGGCCGGATAGTTGAACAAGGTAGTCCAATTGAAATATTTGAATCACCGAAAAACGAAAGGACGAGGGATTTTTTGAGCAGGGTGTTATAGCGGATAATTGTACCTCATGTCCGTTAGGATGTGGGGTATTTTCCTTATATGGAAATGTCTGCTGACTTACATATAAAAGATATAAAGAATTGAGGTGAGTTTTAGTTGAAAAGAATGAAAATCAGAGAACTTGGTTATTCTATAGGCCGTTTACCTACGGGTGAAAAGAACTGTATTACTGATGTGACAGGCGTAAGAGTTGGGCATGTTACGCTGAATCATCCCATTACAGACCGAGTTAACGAATATGCATGCACTGGTGTAACTGCTATTTTACCTCACAGTAAGAACCTTTTTAAAGAAAAGGTTATTGCCACGACCTATGTCTTTAATGGTTTTGGTAAATCCACAGGACTAGTGCAAGTGAACGAATTAGGGCAGCTAGAATCTCCAATCATGTTAACTAACACATTTGCTGTACCTTCTGTTACGCAAGGGACTTTAGAGTATATGCTAGAGCAAAATCCGGAAATTGGTGAAACAACTGGGACAATCAATATCGTGGTTGGAGAATGCAATGACAGCTACTTAAACTCAATTAGGTATATGCCTGTCCAAACTGAGCATGCTAGGGAAGCTATTTTTAAAGCTTCAACCAATAGAGTTGAAGAAGGTGCGGTGGGTGCTGGCACTGGAATGATCTGTTTCGATTATAAGGGAGGCATTGGTTGTTCATCTCGTTTGATAACTATATCTGAAAGTGGAGAAACATATACGGTAGGTTGTCTTGTATTAAGTAATTTTGGTAAACAAGAAGAGTTGTATAATTACAGTCGTTTTATAAAACGTAATAACTCAGATGGTGAAGGAAATAATTCCTCCTCACAAGAAAGGTCAATGGATGGTTCCATCATGATCGTTTTAGCAACGGATGCACCACTGAGCGAGCGGCAGTTGAATAGAGTTGCCAAACGGTGTGGAATAGGCTTAGGTAGAACGGGAAGTCATATGAGCCATGGAAGTGGGGATATCGTAATTGCCTTCTCAACAGCTCAAATATGCCAGCATTTTAATAATGACAGTAAAGAGAAATTAACCACGCTTAGGGAAGATAAACCTATTATGAATAATTTATTTACCGCGGCAGCAGAAGTGACGGAAGAAGCAATCTTAAATTCAATAAGTTGTGCTGTGACTACGACCGGAAGAAAAGGTAGACAGGTAGAAAGTTTTCCTTACAGTCTATTAACTGAATAATAAACGGAAAGTATTGCTCATCGCAATAACATATAATTATCAAGGATGTGGCAAAAATGATTCTGTTAAATGATAGGTTTATCGAAGATGCCGAAGATTCGATTAATATCGAAGACCGTGGCTACCAATTTGGTGATGGAGTGTATGAAGTAATTCGTGTTTACAATGGCGGCTGTTTTAGACTAAATGCTCATATTCATCGTTTAGAACAAAGTGCATCCAAAATTAAAATGACTTTGCCATTTTCATCGGAGGAAGTTAGTAATAGATTGCTAGAGCTTGTTAAAAGAAATGGACTACAAGATGGCAATATATACATCCAGGTTACGCGCGGCGTAGCACCTAGAACACATCATTTTCCTTACCAATCTACTCCAGTGGTAGTTGCATATACCCAAGAAACGAAGCGACCTATCGAACAGAACAAACACGGAATAAAAGCAATATTAAGTGAGGATATTCGTTGGCATCGCTGTGACATAAAAAGCTTAAATTTACTAGGAAATGTATTAGCAAAGCAAGCAGCAAAGGAATCTGGATGTGAAGAGGCCATATTACATCGTGGCAATATTGTATCAGAAGGAAGCTCTACAAATGTGTTTATAGTTAAAAATGAATTGATATATACACACCCAGCCAACAATCTAATTCTGGAAGGGATAACGCGAGCAGAAGTATTCCGTCTAGCAAGGGAGATCACACGTGAAATTATTGAAGAGCCCATATCGGTAAAAGAATTACTTAATGCTGATGAAGTTTTTGTCACAAGTACTACAATGGAAATTGCACCTGTAATCCAGGTTGATCAAGAAGTAATTGGCAATGGCAGTCCTGGTCCTGTTACTCAAATGCTACAAAAAGTATATGAACATCAAGTAATGCTTAGTAGTAAAGGCACTATTAATAAATGAAAAACAATAGAGAGGTGGACCGCTAGGCCGTACTACCTCTGTATTGGGAGTGGATCCTACTGAATTATGGAGACATCTCGTCCCTTGAAAGTGACTGCTTTGTTCTACTAATAAATATGACTGTTATTCTAGCTTAGCTCTGAGAGAATCTACAAAGCGTGAAATAAGACGATGTAAAAGAAATGACCGAAACAAGCGTTTACTTGTTCGGTCATTTTATTTTGAGTGTAAGTCTTACAACGTTTGTCCGCTGTCCACTGTAATGATTTGGCCTGTCATGGCTTCTTGTTCTAAGGCTGCACAAATCAGTGTAGCTATATCTTCAGGTGTGGAGATCCGTTGCAATAAAAGATGAGGGGCTAATCTCTTCATTTGTTCTTCTCTTCCCGCCCACCATCTTGTCGACACGGCGCCCGGTACCACGCAGTTGACTCGAATATCCGGTGCCAAGGCACGTGCTAGCGATTTCGTCAGACCGTGAACGGCTGCTTTCGAAACGGCGTAAGGAAGAGAGGAGCCTAATCCTGTTTGCCCAGCAATACTACCAAGATTCACGATGGCACCTTGCTGATTCGTTTTCATGAAAGAAGCAACAGCGCGCGCGCAGTAGTACATTCCTTTGACATTGACGTTATACAGTTCGTCCCACACTTCTTCTGTAGCCGCTTCTAGATCATCAAAGGGAATGTGTCGTGTAATACTGGCATTATTCACGAGTACATCAATGGTTCCAAATTGCTCGACCACTTGTCTTACCATTTCTCGAACCTCCTGATCCCTCGAGACATCGGCTTGAATGGCTATAGCGCGTCCACCTTTGTTCATGATGAGTTGAACGGTTTCATCAGCGTCAGTTTTTGAGCGCGAATAGTTTACGGCGACGTATGCCCCTCGTTCGGCTAGTGCAAGAGAAGTAGCCCTCCCAATTCCTGTGCCACCGCCTGTAACAAGAGCCACTTTATCTTTTAAATCCATGTTTGTCATCTCCTTTTTTCACAATGATATAAATTATTGTATAATCCTGTAATCTATTTGTATAATTGAATTAATTGAACATTCGGTTCAAAAAAAATGAATATTTATTGAGATGAGGCATAGTGATGGATCTTAAAACGTTAAAAACTTTCCATATGATCGTGAAGTATGGCAGCTTCCATCGTGCAGCTGATGAAATGAACTATGTGCAATCTACTGTCACGATGCAGATACAGAAGCTTGAGTCTGAATTGGGCATTCTGCTTATCGAACGCGGGAAAAAAATCCGCTTAACCGAAGCGGGAAGGCTATTCTACGAACAAAGTTTGCCGATCATGAAGGACATTGATCGGTTAGAAAAGAATTTATTGGATTTACAACTAGGGGAAAGTGGTAATATTCGTTTAGGGGTTACGGAGCCAACAGCCAGTTACCGATTGCCGAGGATCTTAGAGAGCTTTTTAACTCAGTATCCCAAGATTCGAATCGCCATAGAGGTTGCTAACACGCCAACGCTAAGCGAGCGGCTTCTTAAAGGGGATCTGGACCTAGCTCTATGTTCAACACCGGATATCGGTTCTGACCTGCATTTTGAACCGTGGTTTAAGGAAAGCTTTGTGGTCTTGATGCCGGAAAATCATCCTCTTGCCCATCTTTCAGCGGTTTCGCCGGAGGATATTCGGTCACATCGTCTCCTCATTACTTCAGCCACTTGTCCATACCGCAAGAAACTGGAGATGGTTTTACAAGAATCAGGGAATATACCGATAGAAACCATGGAAATTGGCAGCATGACCGCTTTACCCTATTATGTCGAAAGCGGGTTAGGTATAGCACTCGTGCCAGAAATCGCTTTAAAACCTATTCCTGCAGGCACAACGATTCGGCCTTTGAACGGCAGCCTTGTTCATATGACCTTCGGCGTCCTCTTCAAATCATCGGATTATCCATTAAAGCAGGCAAGTGCCAAGCTCTATGAATTCTTAAAAGAGAATTGCAAATAACCACCCTTATCTTGCAAATAAAAGTCGGTGGTGTGGTGGAAACTGAAATCATCATGTCCCCGATGGAGCTTAAGAAAAATCATACACGACACCTGTTAATTCCTCGGACACATCCCACAGTTTCTTCATGGTTGCTTCATTGTAGACCTCCTTGGCTGGCACTTCGATATGAGGGTTCCCTTTGCGGTTTCCTCTTCCGTCGGGTCCAATGTATTCCCCACCTTTCAGCGTGGGTTCGGTCGCCGCGTACAGCGTAGGCAAAACTCCCATCTCCGGTGACTGAAAGAACGCTTGGAGCAAGGTCTTCAAGAACGACTGCATGCGTTCCCCGCCGAGCTTAAACAGATTCGTTGAAGCAATTCCCGGGTGACAGGCCAAGCTGATGACGTTTATTTCAGCTTTCTTCAGTCTATTGTCAAGTTCTTTGGCAAAAAGAAGGTTGGCAAGCTTGCTTTGCCCATAAAACTTCATCTTGTTGTACCCTTTCGAACCATCAAGGTTGTTAAAGTCGATGGAGGCTCCTCTGTGTGCAATGCTGCTCAAAGTAACTACACGGGCAGAGGGTGTCGCTTTCAACAAAGGTAGTAGCTGTCCGGTTAAGGCAAAGTGACCTAAATGGTTAGCGCCAAATTGCAATTCGAAACCGTCCTTCGTTTTCTGGTAGGGAGGAGCCATCACACCCGCATTGTTAATCAAGATGCCCAGTTGGTCGAACCGTTCTTGATAGGCATCGGAAAATCTTTTTACACTGGCTAGATCTGACAGATCCAGCTTCATGGTCGAAACGCTTGCGCCCTGATGTTCTTTCTCAATACTTTGTACTGCATACCGGCCTTTTTCCTCACTCCGAACTGCAAGTACAATATGGGCACCATGCCTTGCAAGAAACTTGGCTGCTTCATAACCAATACCGCTATTCGCTCCGGTAATGATGATCTTCATACCCTTTACTTTTCGTATTTCCAAGCTGATTCCCTCCATTTATATCCAAATGATCCAATACGTAGTACCTTACCACATTGAGGGATCATATGCTATTTTCATTCCCTTTTTAAAGCGAAGGAGAGATAAAACTTTTTGTGTCTATTTCTTCTTATTTTCATAGCGATCTACGCGTAAATATCACACAGGACATGGTATAATAAGGATAGAAGTTAAATCATGGAGGTGAGGGTCTTGTTAAACTTTATAAAGAAATGGTTTGGCTCTCCAAACTCCCCTAAGCCCCCGGTAGAGGTACAATGGCCAGTGAAAGACATTTCGATTGGCCAAGTACGGAAGGCGGCTGCTGCATTCCTGAAGGAAAAGCCTGAAGGCATCCCTTTTAGTGTCTTGATTAAGGATGATCATGAGATAGATTATACTTTCTTAACTCCTTATCTTAAAGCGATTCCTAGACAGACTTACTATATGTCGCGGGAGACGTATGAGATTTTTGAGGATAGAAATTTTGCCAAGACGATTGATAAAATTCAGCGTGCCGTGGATGATTATGTGGATATGGAAGGGAAATTCCCGATACAAGATGGAAATCCTGAGATGAAGATTTGTTATATGAAGCTACGGAGTTATCTAAACGATACTCCTTCATTTGAAACCTACTTAACGGCTGATGAGAATCTGATTACTTGGAGAAAGCCGATTCTTCAATAATGGTGAAATATGATGAGAAAGTGTGAACGATGCGGTCGGAAAAAGGATAATCGCTCTTTTGCTAAAGTATTGGCGTTCGTTTATATGACCAAGCGGAATATGCCGCTCATTTGCAATCTGTGTATGAAGCATACCCACCCAGACCTCTAAGTCCGGTTGGGTTTTTGTATATCTTCTCTTTTCCCTACAAAGGCTAATTCATGACAATAATTTCTTTTGGAGGAAACGAATGACTCAAGAATATGATTTAATCATTATTGGAGCAGGAACCGTCGGGTTTGATGGACTAAGGGAAGCAAGAGCGCTCGGAGCCAAGGTCTTACTGGTGGAGAAAGAAAGAGTCGGCGGCACCTGTTTGAATTGGGGATGAATGCCGAAGAAGGCCTTGGTAAGGTCTATGGCAATATGGAATGCGGTAAAGAATGCCTCTGAATTTGGAATCTTTTTACCGGAACGTACTCTAGATTGGTCTCATGTAGTCAAGCGTAAGAATGAGATTATTGGGAGATTTGTTGGGGGAAAAGGACCTTATTTAGAAAAAATGGGTGTTGATTTAGTGATGGGAGAGGCCCGATTCGTTTCACCGCAAGAGATTGAGGTCAGCGGACAACGGTATAAGGCCCAACGTTTTTTAATCGGGGTAGGCTCGGAGTCCGTGATTCCATCTATAGAAGGCGTGGAGCATGGGATCACGAGTAAAGAGCTTTTGTTCATGGAGAAGCTGCCTGAGAGTATGGTCGTCATCGGCGGCGGGATTATCGGGATGGAGTTTGGTCATGTGTTTGCGAGTGCCGGGACCCGTGTGACCGTAGTACAGCGTGCGGATCGTGTGTTAATGACGGAAGATGTGGAGAGCTCTCGGATAATCGAAGAGGTCTCTCGTAAGAGAGGCATGGATATTCTCCTGAGTTGTAACGTTCAGAAGATTACAGCCGAAGGGGAGCGAAAAACCGTTCACGTCACCACACAGGACGGAGATAAGGCGGTTGAAGCCGAAGTGGTCCTCCTTGCCACGGGAAGAAAGCCAGCCATCCAAGGGCTTGGACTAGATGCAGCAGGGGTGGAATATACAGATCGGGGGATCAAGGTCAATGATTATCTGCAAACGACCTCGGAAAGCATCTATGCAGCGGGAGACTCCATTGGTGGATATATGTTTACGCCGATTGCCGCGAAGCAGGCTCAAGTAGCTGTTCGTAATGCGCTAAAGGGTAATCATCAGAAGCCGGATTATCAGTATATGACACGAGCGATCTTTACCTTACCTCCGATTGGGAGTGTCGGCTTGACCGAAGAGGAAGCGAAGAAGCAAGGGATCGACATCGCGGTTGGCAAGCTGCCTTATGCCCACTCCGGTACGGCCATCCTATTAGGGGAAACAGAGGGTCATTTTAAAGTCATAGTCGATCGGAACACTCGACGGATTGTAGGGGGTCATTTTGTCGGGCAAGATGCTGATGAGTTAATTCATCTCATCACGGTGGCTATAAAGGGGAATTTGACGATCGATGATTTTGTTGACATTATTCCCGTTCACCCCACATTGGCTGAGTCACTGATCGAATTCTTAAGGGGAATAAGGTAAGTTACATCAGAATAAAGCCGTGAAAAGTGATTCTTAAGGAGGGTATCCTGGAATCACTTTTTACGTTTTAAAGCGAAAAAGAGTTTCCGTAGGAATTTTTTCTGTTAAGTCCAGATATTTTAATATAAAATATAGAAATAAAAAAAATATAGAATATAAACGAACTTTTTATTATTTATAAAACGCTGTGTTGTGAAGGAGAGAAGACCATGCCTATTAAAATTCCAGACCATCTTCCTGCCATGGAAGTTCTCAATAATGAAAATATATTTGTTATGTCTGAGAGTCGTGCCTACCATCAAGATATTCGTCCGCTAAAGATTGTTATTCTTAACCTCATGCCAACGAAAGAAACGACAGAAACTCAAATTCTTCGCTTGCTTGGAAACACCCCATTGCAAGTGGAGATTGATCTGATTCATCCGAAGACACATGTATCGAAGAATACTTCTGCCGCTCATCTGGAGTCTTTCTATAAGACTTTCGATGACATTAAGGATCAATCCTATGATGGGATGATTATAACAGGGGCGCCTATCGAGCTATTGGATTTTGAGGACGTGACCTACTGGGAGGAGCTAAAGGAGATCATGGATTGGAAGATGGAGTCCGTGACTTCCACTCTTCATATCTGTTGGGGAGCCCAAGCTGGTTTATATTATCATTACGGGGTTCCGAAGTATCCTCTGCTAGGGAAAATGTTCGGAGTGTTCCCACATACAGTAGAGAAGAAAAATATGAAGCTTCTTCGGGGTTTTGACGATGTGTTTTATGTACCTCAATCTCGTCATACGGAGGTAAGAAGAGAAGATATTGAGAAGGTAGAGGAGCTTGAGATCTTGTCAGAGTCAGAAGAATCAGGCATCTATATCGTAGCCTCTAAGGATGGAAGACAAATCTTTGTAACCGGACATTCCGAATATGATCCACTTACCCTTAAGAGTGAGTATGATCGAGATGTTCAGCAGGGGCTTGAGATCGAGGTGCCAAGAAATTACTTTCCAGGCAACGACCCAAGCAAGCGACCTGTGCAAACCTGGAGATCTCATGCGAACTTACTTTTCTCTAATTGGTTGAATTACTATGTCTATCAAGAAACTCCGTATGAACTTCCGAGAAAGGCAGTCAAACAGGAGAAGTAATTAGAAAAAGGAAGGACGCCAATTACTCATTGGCGTCCCCCATAGCTACATAAATCGGACTTCCGGTAATGTTTTTGACCTTTAGCCGATATTGATCGGGCGCAGACTCTACCCATTCGTGGTGCACATAGCTAGCCGGATCGAGGGTTTCTGACTGCTCTTGGGCTAGTTTCACCATTAATCGGAACACCTCATCACCAGCTATCTCTTCACCAAATTCCACTTCTTGATTAGGTAACAAGGACTTGAATTCTGAGAGTTTCATGCGGATAGTCCCTCCCTGTAGAGAAGATGTCTGGTTTAGGTTGCCATTTCTTGCTTGAAAATAAACATTTCTTCAAAACCAATAAGAGCGTTGATTCCGATTGGAAATCAACGCTCTTTTCGTTAGAGATGATGCTACATGAGGATCGTTCCAAGGACGATAGACGAACCGATGATAACCGCACTTAACAGTCGAGCTACCGCCTTGTTTCCACGGGCGATTTCGTCACATACTTTGAATTTCGGTGTCAAGAAATCGAAAACGAGATAGATTAGACTCAGCGCAAGAATACCGATAAGCGACCAACCAGCCATTGCTAGCCAGGAGTGACTGCTATAAGAAACCATAGCCACGATAATGGATAAACCGAGTAATTTACTGCCCATGTAGATACCGGCTGCTTCATTTCCCTTCTGAATTTCCTCCATATCTTGAAAACGAGTTAATTTGCTAAACACAAAGGATCCGAGAAATAAAATGATAATAATAAAGACCATCCCGATAACGATGTTGATTAAATCCATAATTATCACTGCTTTTATGCCTCCTTATCTTTTAATGCCGCGGGGGCAAAGTACGCTAAATTTCCTGTGATCTTCCCGCCAATCCTTGGGAGAAGTCCTGCATACTTTCCTCCAATGACATAAACACCTGTAAGTAAATAACCCCTAAAGTCTCCCTCTTCCGTATGTACCGTAACTTCCTCTAGCTCTACTCTCTTCTGAAAAATACGAGGCTGGTTAAGATAGTACAGGTCTTCCTCGGATGAGTCGGCGGGTTCATCCTCAAGCCCAACCTTTTCTTGAATGCCTCTCTGATCATAAAGGAGGGTCCCTTTTCCCTCTCTTCCAAACAAGGCCTTCGACACATAAGGAATTTTCTGTATAAGAAGGGGCTCATCATGAAAATAAGTGGGCAAAAAGTAACGTTCAATCACCGAGCATTCTTCATCGCTGAACACCTCTGGCAAGAACTCCCGCCTTTCATATAGGGACCAGATCATAGCCATGAATCCTTTAGATTGGGTAATGATGCTTTGTACAGGATTAATGACAGCAAGTTTTTTCTGACTTATTAAAGAGAGGATTTCCTCGCCTGTCGCAAACCCATTCTCATCCTGATCATAAACCAAATATTCTAGCGGATAGAGTCGATACCAGATGTCTATTTTTCTGCCCTCAAAAAACAATCCTTCTCCTGTTCGAACCTCTAGCTTATCTAAGGGGGCAAATCGAACAGAATAGCCTGCTTGTTGAACGAGATGCATGAGATAAAGGGTATTACAGAGATCCTCTTCATGCCAATCGTAACAAGAGAACACGATATCGGAACCGAATCCTAGCTGCTGATAATAGGTAATAAGAGAGGAGAAAGCCTCTACAATGGAACTATTCATTTTGTCAGAAGGATTGTTAAAATCAGAGAACTCGCTTAATAGCGAATTTGCCAAATAGGCTGTCTCTGGTATGCCTGTTGGTGTATCTGTATTGTTTTCAATGACCTTCATGCTCCCATTCCGAATAATCCAATCTTGTCTCGATACCCCATGGAAAGGAACTTCTATTCTTGCGGCGGGTATGAGCGAAGGATGGATGCCTAACTGATTAACAAGCATCGGATCCGGAAGGTATCGCTGGACGAAGCGAAGGGCTTTACGAAAGATTCGATCCACCTGAATGGAAGCGAATTTTAAGTCTTCGTATTCCTGTTTGCTGTAAAGGATAAGGGAAGGAAGACAGTATTCCTTTCCATGCATTCTGTGATAGGGAATATGCTCTCCACGATCTCCGTGAAAGCATTCATCATGGCTGATTGGCAACGAGTAAACCCTAGTCATGCTTTAACCCCCTGTTGAAGTTCCGCCGCTGCTCATACCACCGGTTCCGACACCCGATTTATAGGAGCCTGAACCCGAACTCATACTAGAAGGGGATGGTGTCACTTGTTTCGGTGATGATGTAACGGCCTTCGGACTTGAGCTTGATGAGGCTCCTCCTTTCATTTTTTGATAATACTTGGAGGACGACGGAACATAGGAATGCCTTGAACTGTAGCCGCGGCTGCTATACCAGGTGGATGAGTCATCGCCGCAATCCAGTTCCCAATCCCCAAGCGATTCTCGTTCCCACATGCATTCCTCATAGGCTGTTAGTTCCCGGTTACTCGTGGGATGACTCACCGTTGTTGCTGTATTTTGAACCTTAGGCGGGGAGGATTGGATAACGGGTTCAGGTGAACAACCAATTAAGACAGCTGGCACCGCTGCTACTAGGGAGTAAGCCAACCACTTTTCCTGGAAGGGAACAGATACCTTGGATTGGGGTTGACCTGCTTTCTGACATTCTTCTTCATACCATTCTTCTATCTGTTGTCGGTTCATGATAGACTCCTTTCTTCTTCTCCCTTAAGGATTATATACCGTTCTCTTGAGAAATAGGAGCAGTTTGCGACGGGCCGGATCTAAAACCGCATACAGGTACTCATAATGAATACCGTTCAAGTGTATAAAATGGTCTAGTAACAGCATGGCAGCATCCAATGGAAGTTCAAACCGCTGTGTTTGTCTGCAGATAAAGCTGTGATCTCCAGCTGTCCAATATTCTGCTTCATAGCGCGGGGCTACATCATGACGAGAAAATACAGCCTGTTCTATGGCCTCTTTTTCCTCTATTGAAGTCTCAGAAAAAGGCTGCAGGTAGATATAAGAATATTTCTCATCGCTTTCATTAGAGGTATGTTGATAAATCTGATTTCGGATTATTGTAGCATTGACAAGCTTGCGTAAAAAAAGAACATGCTGATCCACTAAAACTTGGGCAAGTGTTTCTCCCGCCTGTTGTTCAGTTTCCTTCCACTCACTGTAGATGAGAGGCAGTTGGTCCATGGGAACACCTCCTTTATTTTTTTCTACATCTTTTATAGACGTAGGAAGAGGGGATAAGGTTTCACTGAAAAAAAACGCGACCTTAATCGTCGCGTTTTCCTTTCCCTCTTCCTTTTTCTTCCTTCTTCTTTTCTGATCTCTTATCTTTTTTAGCCTTAGGTTGTGGCGCTCTCTTTACAACAGGTGGGGCAGGCAATAGTTCTGGCTTTTTCCATGCTGGCGGTTGTGGAAAGGCCTCGGCGGGCAGTCCCTGATGGGCGTGCTGCATGATTTCCTTCCATAATAAAGCCGAATACCTTCCTCCATCACTAGGCAGGTGGTGCTGGGCGGTGGTTGAATCGTAGCCGATCCAAACTGCAGCTGATAATTGAGGGGTGTACCCCACAAACCATGAATCTAATAAACCATTTGAACTTGAGGCAAGGGCGGGAGGGAGCTGAGTCGTTCCCGTCTTACCTGCAGCTGGGCGGCCGATGGCTGCACGCGCACCTGTTCCCGATTGTAAGACGCCTTGCAGAACATGGCTCATAAGCAGAGCGGTTTCTTTCTTCATGACCTGATGAGGGGAAGCCTCCCAGATGGCGATTTCCTGATCGTCATAATCATATATAGCCTTAATTGTATGCGCCTCATGCAAAAGTCCTTGATTGGCAAAAGCAGCGTAGGCTTGTGCCATGTGTAAGGGAGAAACGCCATGCTTCATCCCGCCAAGAGCCACGGGAAGAACGCGGTCGTCTTTGTCAAAGGGGATACCCAGCTTCTTAGCAAAGTTTAAGCCCTGATCAATCCCCATCTGATGAAGCAGCCACACGGCTGGAATATTCCATGACTTATTCACGGCTTCTTGAAGGGTCACTTCCCCACGATAGCTTCTGTCCCAGTTTTGGGGTTGGTATCCCGCAATGTCGAGCGGTTTATCATAGAGCATGGAGTCGGGATGATAGCCTTGTTCAAGCGCTGGCCCATAGACAACAACCGGCTTAATGGACGAACCAGGTTGGCGTTTGAGATCTGTCGCACGATGAAAACCGAGGTAAGGAATTTCACCACGCCCTGCCATCAAGGCTTGAATCTCGCCTGTTTTCACGTCTAAGACCACGGCACCGCTTTGTGCGGTCGTTCCATCTGCACTTTTGGGAAAGTGAGCGTTATTCTGATAGAGTTTCTCGATAGTATCTTGTAAATGGCGATCCATGGTCGTATAAATCTTGAGTCCGCCCCCCCATACCTCATCTTCAGAGATCTTATAATGTTGCTTCAATTCTCGGATGACTTGATATACGAAGGAAGGATGTTTAATGTCTCGGTTGATTTCATGTTTGGTTTCAGGAAGAGGAGCTTCAGATGCCTGGTCATGTTCCTTCGCCGTGATATACCCGTTTTCCTGCATGAGGTGAAGCACAAGGTTTCGCCTCTCTAGAGATCGTTTTGCATCTTTGAAAGGGGAATAATGGTTAGGCGCTTTAGGTAAGGCGGCAAGTAAAGCTACCTCAGGAAGAGTTAGTTCATCCACACTTTTCCCGAAATAAATTTGGGCTGCCCGTTGTACTCCCCAAGCTCCTTCACCAAAGTATATGGTGTTGAGATATAAGGTAATGATCTGGTCCTTTGAATAGGTTCGCTCCATTTGAACTGCACCAAAAGCTTCTTGGATTTTTCGATCCATTGTTCTCTCAGATGAAAGGAAAGCATTCTTTACCAATTGTTGCGTAATACTGCTTCCGCCTTCCAGAACCTGCCCCGCACGGAAGTTCACCCAGCCGGCCCGCAGTATTCCTATCCAATCAATCCCTACATGATCATAGAAACGACGATCCTCCGTGGCTACGACGGCTTGAATTAATCGGCTCGGGATCTTGTCGAAAGCTATGGGTTCACTTTTTGCTATGCTTAATTCTGCGATGAGTTGTTCTTCTTTATCGTAAATCACTGTAGGTGGGACAGGTTCACTGGAAAGTTGTTTGATATCTAATTGTTCGACCGTCTGATAGACATAGGCAACAGCGCCCCCTATTGCTGTTACCGATAGTGCCATGAGGACTAGAAGTATGCCCACTAGCCATCTTTTTTTCATATCCATTCCTCTTTCTGGGTAGTCTTTTACTCCTAATTGATTCGGCATGGAGCTTTCGATTTTGTGGGTCGGGGATAAACTCTTGTATTGTTAAAAACAGAATGGTACATTATGAGAAAATTCATAGTTTTATAAGGTTTATAGTTTAGGAATTCGAAGAATGAGAGAGGGGTTACATAATATATGTTTAGTCAACTTGTGGATCATGTGAAGGAATTGACGGAATCATCGGGCGGAGTGTGGGGAGTCGTAATTGAAGACCTTCAGACTGGGGAAGAGTTTCGCCATAATGCTGAGGAACGATTCTATGCGGCAAGTATTATTAAGGTTCCGATTATGGTGGCTGTGTTCGACGCTGCGAATGAAGGGAAGTTCCATTTATCTGACACACTTGCTCTGCGTAGAGAGGATATGACGTCGGGAGCAGGGGTCCTTCAACACATGACGGCGGGGACGCGTCTTTCCATTTATGATCTGGTGACCTTAATGATTATTCAAAGCGATAACACAGCGACAAATATGCTGATTGACCTGGTAGGAAAGAAGCGGATTCGTGAAGTAATAAAAGAGCTTGAACTCTCAGGAACCGTTTTCTTTAATAAATTGCAAGTGATCCCTTATCCACTGAAGGGCAGTAATCAGATGACCGCAGGCGACGCAGCCCAGTTGATGAAACGATTAGTAACACAGAAAGTCATTTCTTGGCAGGCTTGTGAGCAAATGATAGAGATTATGAAAAAACAACAGCTAAATGATTTCCTGCCTTCTTACTATTCGGATCCTGATGGGGAGATATCCGGTATGCCACCAAGTTGGGCTTTCGCTCATAAAACCGGGATGGTGACTCAGATTCACCATGATGTGGGGGTTTTATATCGCAACGGGCGAGCTGTTCTCTTGAGTGTGTTTTCACGCGGCTTAGAAACGAAGGAAGCTAGACAAACGATGGCTAACATTGGGCTTGCTGTGTATGACTATATGGGGGAATAAAGGCGTGCCCTTTTTGGATAATGGAAGAACATAATAAGAGGAAAGTTAGGGCTACTCTTAAATAGCCCTGTTTGTTCTGTTTCTAGATCAGTGATAGGTAATCCAGGACTGAGCCTGAGATTAGGTTGATTTCTTCGGCGTCCAGCCTAGGGCTCGGTTTACTTCTTAAGTTGCTGGTTTACGCGCAAATGCTAGTAACACTCCGAAAAAGATCATGAGAGAACCACTAACTTTATTTATCCATTGAAAAACATTCGGGTTCTTAGCATAGGTTCCAATGCGAGCACCAATTAGTGCATAGATAGCAACCGCTACAACCTCTAGAACAAGGAATATAATGCCCATAGAAATGAAACTTTGAGCATAGGCATTCGGCTCAATAAACTGAGGGAAGAATGCCGTAAATATAAGGATGGCTTTTGGGTTACCTGCCGCAACCATAAATTCCTTCTTTGCCATGTCCAATAAGGAATAATCGCTGCTTCGAGTAGGAGAGATGCTCTGAGTGGATTTAGTTAAAAATAATTTTATGCCTATCCAGACTAAATAAGCTGCACCCACCCATTTGACGAGCGAGAAAAGCATCTCAGACGCCATCAGAAGTGCACCAAGACCTACAGCAGTGATCATAATCATGATGAGAAAAGCAAGGAGTCTACCCATAGCTGCCATGATAGCTGGGGTTGCACCACGATGGGCTCCGTTCATCAAGGACAGCAGATTGTTAGGACCAAATGCCATATTCAAAGCAAAGCATGCAGGGATAAAAAGTAATAGAGATTTTAAAAACATGGCTCCTCCTCGAATACATGGTTTCTTGTTCAATATAAATTCTTAATATAGAGAATATAATACGAATTTTTTCCTGTATTAACAAGGAGGATTTTTACATTTAACAGGAAATTCTCCGATTATTTGGTGCTAAAATGGATGATCCAGTTGCTTAACGGAAAAGATACCTGTTAGCCACAGGGTGCCCAACAGTGGCGGGGGACGGCCTCATCATGCCAGAAAAATAAGCGGACTATTTCCGTCTATTCCTCCCAAGTAGCCCAAAATGACCAAAATAGCGGAACGAATTCCGTTTAATGGTCTCTAAAAGCCTAGGATTAGCTGCTTTTGGGCAATTAACAGGAAATTCTCCGCTTATTTTGGGCTGAAATGGATGATCCAGTTGCTTAACGGAAAAAATTCCGGTTAACCCAGGATGCCCAACAGTGGTCCATTGTCCGATTTAATGTTAAATAATAAAAAAAGCGTGATTCAATATGAATCTACGCTTATACCACACCGAGCTATTTTTTAAAGCTCCCCAGTTCAATAGTGACTGGAGTTGCTTGGTTCGGGCTAGGTGCGCAGCAGAGGGATAGATCACGTGCGTCTCCAGCAGACTCAAATTCAGAGTCTTCCTTCGTATAGAAGATTTCCCATGCGTTATCGTCTGGATCATAAACCCAAACCTTGTCTTGAACCGCATAGCAGCAAGTGGTTCCCATCTCATCAATGGTTACGAGTCCGGCTTCTTTTAATCTCTCTCCCATTGCTAATACTTCTTCGGTCGTGTTCACTTGGAAGCCTAAATGGTTTAGTGCCCCTTTTTTTTCAAACGGTCTCACATTCAGTGAGAAGTGCAAAGCGGGATCATCCAGTTCAAATTTTGCATAGTTCTCTTTAACCTTCGTAGGTTCTGTTCCAAAGAAAGCTCGATAAAATTGGAGTGACTTTTCTAGGTCTTGGCAATTGACCGCAACATGCATTCTTTTTATCATGATTCTCTTTCCCTCACTTAACGGATTATTTATTTTCCTTCTCTTGCAAACTGCTCCATACGTGCCTTGATTTCATCGCGGACAATCCGGAACTGAGCCATGATCTCTTCTTCCGTTCCTGTCGCTTTTGCAGGGTCATCGAAACCCCAATGCCATCTCTCCGCTTTTGGGTTGGACACAACGGGACAGTTATCGTTGGCGTGCCCGCATAAGGTAATGATATAGTCTGCATTTTTCAAGGTTTCAGCGTCAATCACATCGGAAGTGTGATGGCTGATATCCACCCCGGCTTCTTTCATGACTTGTACCGCACGCGGGTTCAACCCATGTGCTTCAAGCCCTGCGCTTTTCACTTCATATTGATCACCTGCAACGGCTTGCAACCAGCCATGAGCCATCTGACTCCGACAAGAGTTTCCTGTACACAAGAAGTAAACAAGGGGTTTTTTCATTGTATTTTCCTCCAATATCAGTGAATAATGATTAACCATAAATACAGCCCAAGAAGGGTAATAAATAGGGTAGGGATCGTTAATACAATTCCTGTTCGAAAATATTGTCCCCAGGTAATTTTAATATCTTTACGAGAAAGTACGTGCAGCCACAAAAGGGTAGCTAAGGAACCGATTGGAGTGATCTTAGGTCCTAAGTCAGAACCAATGACATTGGCATAAATGAGGGCTTCGCGGATGACCCCTTCGGTTGCAGTACCTTGTATAGCTAGAGCGTCAATCATGACCGTAGGCATGTTATTCATGATGGAGGACAGAATAGCCGCTATGAATCCCATCCCCATGGTAGCGGAGAACAATCCATAATCTGCTGTCCACTGGATCACTTGCCCTAACATATCGGTTAGTCCAGCGTTGCGAAGACCATACACCACCACATACATCCCAATGGAGAAAACTACGACAGCCCAAGGTGCATCTTTAACTAGTTTCCAAGTATTCACATGCTGACTTCGCTTGGCCGCAATAATGAAAAAGATGGCTACAATACCGACAACAAAGGATACCGGAATATGAAGGGTTTCACTTAGTAAATATCCTAGAAGTAAAACCACTAGAATGACCCAAGATAAACGGAATAATCTCATATCCCGAATGGCCTCACGAGGTACTTTTAGTTGGCTTAGATCGTAAGTTTTAGGAATGGTCTTACGAAAATATAGATACAGAACACCTAAGCTAGCGAATAAGGCAAAGAAGTTAGGAACAATCATCCTGCTCGCATATTCGACGAAGCCAATCCCAAAGAAGTCTGCAGAAACAATATTCACTAAGTTACTTACAATCAAGGGCAATGAGGTCGTGTCGGCGATAAACCCACTCGCAATGACATAGGCGATGATCATTTTCTCATCAAACTTAAGGGCACGAACCATAGCTAGAACGATGGGGGTTAAGATAAGGGCTGCACCATCGTTGGCAAAGAACGCAGCAACCGCCGCACCAAGGAAGATGACGTACACAAACATTAATTTTCCGTTTCCTTTTGCCAGTCGAGCCATATGCAATGCGGCCCACTCAAAGAAACCAATCTCATCAAGAATTAAAGAAATTAAGATAATGGCTACAAACGCTAAAGTGGCGTTCCAGACGATACCGGTAACCGTCCAAACATCTTGTAAGGTTACCACCCCAAAAGTGAGGGCGAGTAGTGCCCCAACAGAGGCGGACCAGCCAATGGAAAGACCTCTCGGTTGCCAAATCACAAAAACTAACGTGATGGCAAAAATAATGGCTGCTAACATGTTTCTTCTCTCCTTTAATCACATTGAACAAGAAGACCTTGTTTTTCTAATTCATGCAGTTTTTCTGACAGGTCAGGAAGTTGAGCTAGAGAAAAACCAATTAAATCAAACTGCTCAGGGTTGAGAGAATAGAATACCCACTGACCTTTTCGCGTTTCCCTGACTAACCCGGATGATTTCAAACGATAGAGATGCTTCGAAATGGCAGGTTGAGAAATCCCAAACACCGGAACAAATTCGCACACACAACAATCCCTATGCTTAAGCATGGCCACCATTTGCAAGCGAGTAGGATCTCCCAGCGCTTTGAGACTATCCGCAATTTTTTCAATCTCCATAAACTCCATTCCTCCTCTCCTGCTATATCATAATATAACCATATCGTTATATCAATATAAAGCGAAAAATCTTAACATAAGATTAACAAAAAAAGTGGTCCACCTTATCATAGGTGAACCACTGCGTTTTTATTATCAGATTTGGCGTGCCCCACCTTATGCGAGAAAGAAAGCGTACGACGTGTCCAGATAACCCGTAACGATGAGATCAAAGGGGACTATTCGTTCGGACATCAGAGCCGTTATTTTTAAAGAAAACGCCATTTCTTGAGGCTGATCGGACATTGGTTCCGTTACCTGGGTAAAATTATCATATTCCGGTATGATTTTGAGTAAATAACGTACTCCATGACCGCCAAACACGTAAGATGCGACTTTTTATGTTAAATAACGTACTCTATGTCCGGATAACTCGCAGCGGTAAGATCAGAGGATCTACTCGGACATCGGAGATGTCTCACTACGAAAAACGCGACTTTCTCTAGGGGATTGCCCAAAAGTGGCGTAGAATCGCCCGAAATCTAAGGCGAATTGCCCGAACCCAGAGGTCACCCCCCACCACCTTAAGGCTGGATATTAAATCGCTTTAAAGCCGAGCCAATATCATCAAGGTGCGTTGATATGGGGCTGTTCGGCAAGCTATCCAGTACTTTTTTCCCGTAGCGCTTGGTATTTAAGCGTGAGTCTAAAATGACGACGACACCTTTATCATTTTTGGTTCGAATTAATCTCCCGTATCCCTGTTTTAATCGGAGGATCGAGAACGGAAGGGTATATTCTTCAAACGAACTCTTACCCAGTGATTCGAGGCGGTCGGTTCGCGCCTTGGTTATCGGATCGGTCGGAACAGGAAACGGAAGCTTACTGATGACGACACAAATGAGGTCGTGTCCAGGAACGTCGACACCTTCCCAGAAGGATTCACAGCCAAACAACACGGTATTGGAGTCATTCTTGAAATCTTTTAAAAGTTGCTCGCGAGAAACTCCTGATTCATGGAGAAGCCCTTTCATGCCAGACTTACTGAGCCACGGCTGAAGCTCTTGATAGACTCGGTTCATCTGTTGATAGGATGTGAATAGGAGAAACGTCCGACCTTTTGTTTGCATGAGAATCTCCTTCATGGCAGCCATGACAAACGAATCAAATGAGGGATGAGTCGGCTCCGGCACCTTGTCGGGAACGATGAGAAGAGATTGCTCGTCATAGTTAAATGGACTCGGGGCCTCAAACGTACCGTATTCATCAATCCCCAATCGCTCCGCGACAAAGCCGAAGTTCCCCTGTGTCGTTAGGGTAGCCGATGTTAGAATCACTGTTTTCTTTTGGAAAAGTTCTTCTCTTAGAATATCCGCAATTTCAATAGGGGCAGAATTCAGGGTTAAACAATGGGCCCAATACGTGTCATCTTTCACTAATTGATCCTTCTTAGGAGGGGTGAATTCTACCCAAGTGGCCCATTCGGCTGACTTCAATCGTAATAGTACGTGACGAAGCATATGATCCATGGCGGTTAAGTGGCTGACGTAGCGTCCTAACCCGGCTGTCGTTTCATTTTCGCCGTGCTCTAATTCAAGGAAGTTCTTCTTGTCTATAATAAGTTGGATCGTTTCTTTGAACACGTCCTCAAACGGATAATGCTCGACTATGGGGCGTTGGAGCAAATATTGTGTCCGATCACGGGTGGCTAGATTTTTGCCTAAGGGTGCAAACAATTCTACCAAGCGACTATAAAACTGAGTGTACTTGGCTTCTACCGTAGCTTTCAGTTCTTGGTCTTCGACGGATCTGGCCCAGTGGGTCCGACCTCTTGTAAAACGGAAAAAAAGATTCGTAATTAAGTCGAGGTTAACCGTGTATTGAAATTGTTTCGTTACTTGATCTTCAATCCGATGAGCTTCATCCATAATGACACAATCATAGTCGGGCAAGAGACTTGCCCCTTGACTTCGCAGGACCAAGTCCGTAAAAAACAGGGCATGATTGGCTACGATTACTTGAGCTTTCTGCAACTTCCGCCTTGCATTCTGAATAAAGCAAGAGTCATGGAATGGGCTTTCCTTGCCCATACAGTCATCTGCGTCCCCTCGGATCTCATCAAAGAACGCTCCAGGGATCGGAAAAGGTACGTCATCCTTGTCCCCATTTTTCATTCCTTTTAGTTGCTGTTGAACTTGATTGGCGAGAGCTGCATAAGGGGATTCCTTCATAAGGGAAGAAGAAATCAATTGATCAAGTTTACGTTTGCAAATATAGTTCCCACGGCCCTTTGCCAGCTCATAACGAAAGGTCTCCCCCCATTCGGGGTCCATGTCGGCAAGTATGGACTTCACGAGAGGGAGTTCTTTTTGTAATAGTTGATTTTGGAGAGTGATCGTGTTCGTAGAGATGACGACACGCTTTTCCTCTTTCATCGCCCAGTAAGCAGCGGGGAGGGCATAACCGAACGATTTTCCCGTGCCGGTTCCCGCTTCAATCAAACCGTGTTGACTAGAAGATAAACTTTCCCATACGGTTCTTGCCATGCGAAATTGAGCCTTACGCGGTTGGTAAGGCTGAAGTCGTTTAGACAAGTGTCCGTCTCGTTTGAATATATCATAAAGAAAATGTGTCATATTATTTCCCTGCTTCTAACAAAGTCGAGTCCGTCCCTCTACTATATCGTGTTTCGACCCTGTGGGTCTAGTTAGGATTTGCAATTCTACGTGGAGAAGATTACCATAGACATGAACCATATATAAATAAGTAAGGAGTTTTTTGAACGATGGAATGGGAGATATATCATATCAGTCAACAGACAGAGTTGGAATATAATGAAGCAGAGGGGGATGCCATTCTTCATTGTCAGGTCCCGCAGGCTGCTGAACATTTTAAGAAATTGCTAGATGGAGCTACTCAGGCCACGCTTGACTTCGATGGTGGGGAATTAGAAGGACAATCCGTCATTGGATTTCGCCTTCGCAATGCCAATGGGGAGTTTTATATTGCCCTCTTAAAGAAGGATTGGAACCACTTGTTAGAACAGCCAGATGAGGTCGTGTTCCAATACGGAGAAGGGGAGAAGGGACAATTTTCATCTACTTTCTATAATGGCATGTTTGAGCAATTCCTAGATCGAATGATCGATCGTTACAATGCAGGGGAAAAGACGACCTTCACTGAAGATATCATAGAGGTGTTCGGTGAAGAAGACTAAATAAGGGGAAATTTTCCCCTTATTTTGTTAAAGCTGAGGAAAAGTCGGTAAATAAGGGAACGATTTCCCGCTAATTTGAAAAAAAGGACATCTAGGAGTCTCTTTTAGAAGAATAGGGGAAAAATCTCCCCTTATTTTGCGTGTTTTGATCTAACTTTCCAAAATAACGGAAAACCTTGCCTCTATTTTGGTTTCCAAACCTCAACTCACTCTAAAACTCACCCTCTATCCAAACCATTGAATCAAGCTGACCATAATTAATAGCCCGATAATAAAAGAGAAGGTAGCACCTGTTTCATGTCCGTCACCATGGCTCTCGGGGATTAATTCCTTATACACGATATAGAGCATGGCTCCTGCAGCAAAGGACAGTCCATAGGGGACAAGGCCAGATACATAGGAGGTTAGATGGTAGCCCATAACGGCTGTCACGATCTCTACAGCACCCGTCATGGAGGCGAGGAAGAAGGCTTTCCATCGGCCTACCTGCTGATTAATGAGGAAGAGTGCAATAAGAAAGCCTTCGGGTGCGTTCTGAATCCCAATGGCAAAGGCGATAAGCCCGCCTAATTCTTCATGCCCACTGGCGTAACTCACTCCAACTGACAATCCTTCTGGCAGATTATGTAGAGTAATTGCAGTCAGGACTAAAAGAGCTTTCTGATCCATAGCTATATTAAAGCGGGTATGCTCGAGATCCATGTGTGGTATGTATCGTTCCAAGATCGTTAAGGAAACCGTCCCTAATAACACTCCAAAGCATAATACGAAAATATTAGATAACGCTAGCGCTTCTGGGATGAGACTAAATGTTGCAGCGGCCATCATCACGCCTGCAGTCAACGCTAGTAGAATATCACGCCAGCGATGGGTGACTTCTTTAAAGAAGAGAATGGGTAGAGCACCGACTCCAGTAGCTAAGGCGGATAAGATACTACCTATATAAATTTCCATGGTTGTTCCCTCCGTGAAACTTGTGATCTGGTTGTACGTATACATTAAAGAATGAATATGGAAATAAAGGAGACGAAAGTGTTGAAGAAGATTCTCTTTAGCGGACTAATGGTTACTGTACCGATTGGAATTACCTTTTATGTACTCTATCTCATCTATCATTGGCTGCACTCATTGTCTGCGTTTATTCCCCTTCCGGAGTTTCCGGGCTCAGGTGTAATCTATATCTTTTTGATTATCTCTCTAATTGGCTTTGTTAGTCAATGGTGGGTTGGAAAAAAAGGGATTGCGATCATGGAAGCCATTATTACGAAATTTCCTGGGGTGAAGACCCTTTACTTAATGACGAAAGAAACCATCTCCTCATTAGCAGGTGAAAAACGTGCCTTTTCTCAAGTGGTACTCTATAAGGAGCAGGAAGATGTAATGAGGATCGGTTTTCTCACAACGGAAGATGTCCATCAGTTTCAATTGGGGCCAGAGTATGTTTCCGTCTATTTTCCGCACGGGCTGCAAGTGTCTGGTGAGATTCGTTTGCTGCCGCGAGAAAAATTAGTGTTTGTGGATACACCTGTCCAGGAAGCTCTCCAATTTTGTGTGAGCGCTGGCGTGGCTTCGAAGAAGAAAGAATAAGAACGTTTGTGCTGTATTTTCCTGTCATCTCTGTGTATAATGAGGAGAGGTTGGAGGGAAAAGCGGTGGAGAAACGTGAAATTGATTTTGACCCTGAGAAATTACAAGCTTTAGCTGACAAGTTATCCCAACATTTTTGGCAGGATAAACTGCAAATTCCTGTTGTCTGGAACGGCAGACTGACAAGAGCAATGGGTCGGTTTGTTTTTCGCCAGCAAGGAAAGAAGCGGGAACCCCTAAAAATTGAGATGAGCAAATATGCAGCCCAGTTTGTGGATCGAGAGATTTTTATTGCTGTCTTACTTCATGAGATGTGCCATTATCATCTTTTTATCCAGAACAAACCTTATCAGGATCATCATCCCGTGTTTGAGCAGGAATTGCGACGGGTGGGTGCCATCTCTACGAACACTGTCAAACTTCCCACGAAGGTGTATAAACTCACCTGCCAGCACTGTAAGAAATCTCTAGGAATGATGAAGCGGTTTAATCCAGACCGCTATCGAAGCGGCTGCTGTCAGGCTCCTATCCAACGGGAGGAAGACTGGATGGGATCCTTCCAATATGATGGGAGGATCTTGAAGAATAGCAAAGTAAGGATTATTTTGTCATAATTTCGTGCCTCATTTTCATGCAACCTTTCTTTAGAAGCCCTCGTCTAATCCAGTAAGAAGAACATCTTACCTGGAAAGGAAATGATTACAATGAGACGCTTTCAGAAGAAAGGTTTTCCTATATTATTGGCCAGTACCTTAATGTTTACGAGCGGTGTTCTCCCCTCTTATGCCCAAGACGTTGCCACGACAAAGCCCGCTCCTGCCCCTGTTGCCGTACAGGACAGCAAAGCGATGGCATCGGCTAAGATCTCCAAGGATCAAGCACTGGAGATTGCCAAGCAGACGATCCCGATTCCAGATGGCTTTACCCAGCGAAATATTGAGTTCCAGTCAAACTGGTGGGGGAATCAAACAGCGGCATGGATTGTTTATTGGGACAAACAAACCCCTCCGAATTACGGTCATATCCACATCGTCATAGATGCAAACGATGGTCATGTCCTTCAAGTCGAGATGTACAACGGTGAAAATACTAAGTCTACTTACCCTCCGAAGGTGGATATCACAAAGGCTAAAGATATCGCTATGGAATATATTCAGAAGAACTTCCCGGATAAAGCGAAGGAAATCGTCTACGATGATCGCTACGAGCAGGCTGCCAAACCCCCTTTAAATGGTCATGTAGAATACCCCATTACTTATAAGAGACAAGTCAATGGAATTCCATTCGAAAATAATGAGATCCGCATCAATGTGAATGGGGATGGGAAGGTCGTAAATATAGGCTATCGATGGGACGATGCTATTCAATTTCCGTCCTTTGATAAGCTCATTACAAAAGAACAAGCGCTGAAGGTCTACCAGGAAAAAGTCAATCTTGCTGTAAAGCAACTTTCTTTATGGGGTCCCGGAGTTGCCAGGACGATGAAGCTGGGATATATGCCAGACAATACCTCCTACTACTATGAACCCATCTATATCCGTGCTACGGATGGTTCACAAGTCACTTTGTGGGGGGATGAAGTGAAGACAGGTGATGTGGGGCGTGTCGTCTTATCAGATAAAAAGCTCGGGGAGCTAAACCACGGGAAGGTGACACAGGAGAAAGCCATGGAGATCCTGAAGGCACACTTTGAACTGCCGAAGGACGAAAATATGATTCGGGCATCGTTCCGCGAACAGTGGGGAGAGACGCAAACCTCCGTTTGGGAGTTTAATTGGGAAATAAGAAACGAAGGTATGATGAACAGCTGGGCGATGGCGGCTGTAGATGCGAAAACAGGTCGAATCCTAAACTACAGTAACGAAAGACATGTCATTATGGAGAAGGAAGGGGTCCAACAGGACCAAAAAACAAAGATTACAAAAGAGCAAGCCGAGAAGAAAGCGATAGAGCTCATGAAAGCCCTACACCCGGATATTGCTCACCAGCTTTACTTGATGAAAATGCCGAGAATGCCTCATGAAGAAGTCTATAATGGACGCTTCCAATCATTTACCTTTATGCGCGAAGTGAATGGGATTTCCCTAGAGCATGGCGGGATCCATGTCAATGTCGATATGATGACAGGTGAAGTCGGCAATTACTGGTTCAATGCTGATAATCTGTTAATTTCTGAAAACAAAAAGAAAGTGATGAGTCCAGGGGAGGCGTTAGAGGCTTACGTAGCACGTCTTGATATGCCATTAGTCTATGTTCTTCCGAATGAAAAGCCGTCCTTGGTTCCTGGAGCAGTAAAGCGTAATCTTGAAGCCATGTTAGTTTACCAGCCAAGAGTGAAGGAATTTGGAGAGCCGGTATACTTGGATGCCGAAACAGGCAAGTGGACCCATAGGGAAACAGGACAGCTGGTTGTAGAGTCGGGAAGTGTAACAGATATCCGCGGGCACCGAGCCGAGAAGGAGCTTCAATTACTTCTGCGTTACAATGTCTTTGACGTGGAGAACAAACAGATTAAGCCTGACGAAGAGATCTCTCGCGGGGAAATGATTAAAATGCTTGTCTTACTTGAAAACAATGGATATAAGGTATGGTACGATGAGGCGAGATCATCTACATTTAAAGATGTACAGAAAAGTTCTCCATACTTTGCTTATATAGAGAATGCAGTAGAGCGTAACTGGATTGACCGCAACCAAGAAAACTTCAAACCAGATGAAAAAATTAACCGAGAAGAAATGGCTACGATGATTATTCGGGCCCTAGGCTTTGAGCATTTAGCGAAGATCGATAACTTATTTATTAATGACCTACAAGATGCGGATTCCATTAAGGCCGTTGGCGCAGCCATCCTGATTTCGAAGCTTGGCATTATGGAGACACAAGAGGGTAAATTTATTCCTCAAGGAACCGTGACTCGAGCTGATGCAGCCGTAGCGTTCTCTCGTTATTTAAGCAAAAGAAATGAATTAAGATACTAACCAAATTTAGCCTCCTGCATAGAATATCACATGAGGATCAGGGTGAGGAGAACGACACTCGTTCATGGTCCCCATAGTGAATATGATTAAGGTGAAGGGTGTTTGAGAGTGGTTAAAGACTACGCGTTCTTACAAGCCATATCTGCTTGACCAGCTTTAAGGCTGAAGAAGCTTTGTTGTCCGCTTTTCGACACTGATCTATTAGCCCTAAGGAGGTTTTCAAGCATATGGTAGGAAAAGTTAAATGGTTTAATGCGGAGAAGGGATACGGATTCATTGAAAGAGAAGATGGTGGAGATGTATTCGTTCACTATAGTGCAATTAAGTCAGAAGGTTTTAAGACGTTAGAGGAAGGCCAATCCGTGCAATTTGATATCGTGGACGGCAACCGTGGGCCTCAAGCTTCTAATGTAGTAAAACTCTAATAGACAGGTAGGAAAAGAGGGTAACCCAAAAGGTCGGTAAAACCGAATCCTTAGTGGCACCCTCTTTCTTTTTGCTTGTTATGGAACGACCAGGGTGTTGAGCCGACCTTCCCTTTCCGCCTCCATTCGTCAGAAAAATGCATTTATTTAGTTAGTCGATTAACTAACTTGTCGAATGGACGTAAAATCAGCGGAATCCCCGGGAATCCTACCCCTAGTCTTTAAGAAAACAACTGATTGAGTGAGGATATGGCAGCTTCTTTTTCACGGTCAACGGCATGGACGTAAATATTAGTCGTTGAAATGTTTTCATGGCCTAGTAGCTCCTGAACTACTTTAATGTTCGCTCCATTCTGCAATAGGAGGGTAGCGAAGGTATGACGAAGCTTATGTGGTGAAAGCTTGCTGACCGAGGTTTCATCAATGTTAGCTATCCGAGCATATTTTTTCACAATTTCATAAACGGCTTTTCGGCTAATTCGCGTATGATCCCGGTTTAAGAAGAGGGCATTCTTATGCTCCTTCGGGATTTTTTTAGGTCTAGATTCTAAATAATCGCTGATCGCTTGAAAGGTCTGATCATTGACGTGCAGGGTGCGGTTCTTTTTCCCTTTACCCAGAACAGATAAGGTCGTTGTTTCACGATGAAGTCGCAGACTTTCCGTGTTTAAACTGCATAACTCCGAGACACGCAGGCCTGAATTAAGGAACAATAGGATAATGGCTCTGTCGCGAATCTCGAGTTCGGCTTTGAATCGCTTATCATCCGGATGGTCCGCGTAATATTTATTGATGGCATTTAGATAATCCAAGCATTCTTGGTAGGTGAGGAAGATCGGTTCATTTTGGACTTTTGAACCGCCTCGTTTGCTGGCTTTTTTCTTCTCCAGTTCTTTCATCGGGTTGACTTCGACTTCGTAATTCCGTAACAGATAATCGAAGAAAGAATTATAGGTAGATACCTTGCGGGCTTGACCGCCTGTCATGGAATTCTTGCGAAAATAGCGCTTTTCCACCCATTCTTCCGTCGTTTCTCCGGTTTCAGCATGGGTTTTAACAACCTTGGTGAATACAATTCGTTCATATCCATTAGCAATATAGAGAAAAAAGGATTTAAGGACACGAAAGTCGATCTCTTGAATAGAAGAGATGCCTTCGGCTCTACAATAATCCCACAATAAATTTAAATCATATACATAGTTTTTAATGGAAAGTAAGGAAAGTTCCTCTGCAATTAAATCTGCAATATACTGCTGGGCTTCATTTGGAAGCTTCATCACCATCATTCGAACAGATTCATCCAGCTGTTGGAAGGGATCTTTCTTTACAAAGCCTGATAAGGATTCGAAAGTCACGATATTTACCTCACTTTCATACTTGGTTTACATAATGTTTATTCTGTAAATAACCTAAACACCTTTTGGTTTTTGCACCATTATATAACAAGTTGAAAGAACATGCATAGAAATGGTCGATCTCTTCAATCTTAAGAAGTAATAGTTGAGCGAAAAAGGGGGAGGTCTTCGATGAGTTGGTTATCATGGTTTCATCCCTCTGTTAATCCCGAATTAAAAGAGCAACTCGAACGTTATGAACCTGTTACACCTCAGCTGTCCACTAAAGACAGGCGTTGGGTCGACGCTATACGCGCGAAAACCGTAGAAAGTAACCGGAACAATATAACAAGAACGATGGCTTATTGGGAGTACTATAACCGCAATCCCGAAATTCATTGGGCCCTGTTAGCCCATATGGTGTCACGAAATGCAGGATGGAATATGACCGATCTAAAAGGGGATTGGTGCTCGAGATTGATGAAAAAATTAGAAGGGGAGGAGTACTTTCGTTTTTTAGAGCGTTCCAATTGGCTTATCTTCCAGGATGCTTACCCTCAGTTGCTTCTTTATGAATTATCTAAACAAATGGACGAGAATTTATTTCATCTTTTACCAACGTTTCATATTTCTAAATTTATGCAAGTCATCTGGAGTGATTTCTGGCTACAGCGAGATCAACAAACCATTACGATTGCGTTAATCATCAATGAACAGAATTACATTCAGTCTAGAATTGTGAAAAATAGTTTGTATGCGGAGCCAGTATTTGGAGATATGAAATTCCTCGTAGAAGATTGGCTAGATTTATGTATGATTCTTTTCCCCGCCTTGGTGGATGGAGAACCTCAATTGTTCGGACAACAAGTCGAATCATTTCCGAATCTAAAGAAAAGAATAAAACTGGGCAAGGAGCTCTATGACCTGTTGTTCGATAGAGATGTGCTTCCCTATGTTCTGGAATGGTCAAAACGGAATCCACATACGGGCTCACGCGAAGTCTATTGGCCGGGCTTATTTTCCTCAGGGTTATCTGAAAACCTTAATTTCCCCTACGAAAATCGCATAGAACGTTGCCGTGTAAAAAAAGAATCACCCATGATCTATAGTCCTAAGCTCATGGATGTATGGGCCGATGTCGATCATCAACCGCCAAAGCGAGAAGACTGGTATGAAACGAGTGAAGTAGTTGAAGCGTTAAGGCCGTCTGAAAGCAAGGTGCGCCGGTGTGAGCAAGAATACTGTCAGGTCATTCAAAAGATGGACTTATTAGTTCACGCAAAACAAGTGGTTGTTGATTCTTAAAGAGAATTAAATTATACAAAAGTTGTACACCTGAATGAGTGTACAAACTTTGTACAAGGTAGTGTATTTTGTAGATAAATTATCGAACTAGTTTTCCTTTTGTCGGGGAATTCTATAGTTGATTACCGTGATTAATGGCTTAAAGGAGGGCTAAAATATGGCAGAAGAACCGAAACATTCCTTGTTGTCCACAGAGCAAATACACCTTCATTCACGAACCTTGGAAGAATTTCCGGAAGGGCCTTATGGGAGTACGCTGCTGACAGAAAACCTCGGGAAGAGCTCCGGTTGGGATACGGGTGAAGAAAATGAACAACGCTTCGGCTATGAGTTTGAGCAACTTCACACGGGACTACCGCGCTTAGATCCAGCAGCAGACCCGATACGTTATAAAGGGGATGGGACGGAAGAGGAAACTCAAGCCAATTACGAGAAGCAATAAGGGAGGTGGGCAAAGGAATGAGTATGCAACAGGAAGACAACTATAAACTCGGCATTCAGGAGCTGCACCATATCATGCCTGATGTGGTGGATCGGTATAATGATTTTACAGGGGTTTGTTTTGAAGAAGGTGTCGTGAGTAAAAAGAACAAAGAATTAATTGCTCTTGGTATCAGTTTGAGTCATCGAGATGAAAATTGTGTTCGGTACCACGTAGGAGAAGCGCTGCACAAGGGGGCAACGGATCAGGAGATTTGGGAAACAGTCAACGTAGCGATGGCGATGAGTGGTGGAATGATTGTCTCGCAAAGTGTCCATTGGGTATCGGATACGATCTCCATGAGGAACGGAACGCAACAATAAGGAAATGCAAAAAAACGGCTCAAGTCTCTTCGTAGACTTAGCCGTTTTTTGTATCTGTTAAGACTTTTCGTATTTCGTATAAATAGGCAATACGCGCGGAAAGGCTGTCTTGAACGTTCTGAGCTAACAGAGGGTCTGGATATGGTGTTTGCATCATCCGTTCGCTTTGATAAATCATATGATCTACCGCTTCGAGTAATAAGGGTTGAAACTCTTTGGATATGGGGATGTATTGATTGGCGTGTTCATAAAATTTTTCATAAATAAAGACGGCTTGCTCGAAGGCATCATTCTCGCTAATCTGTTGCTGTTGTGCGTGTGTTTTGACTCTTTGAATGATTTCTTCATCTAAATAGTAGGTTTTTCTTTTCTTTCCCACATGCATCCCTCCTTTTGTCTATTCTAATATAGCACATCATTCGTTTGGAGGGACTAGGTATGATAAAAGCCTATCCATGCATGTCTTTGTTAATTTTGTTATAGGTTTTTATGATAGCCTTAGGGGTTCCTTCGCCGTGGTTTACTTTTCTTTTTAATGTTTGTAAGTCCTGAAAGAGTTTCTTATCAGTTGTAACATGAATCGTATATCGGTCGGATAAGTCTTTCTTGAGTTGACTAGCCACTTCCTTCTTTATTCCTTTCAATCGGAAACGATCAATCCCTGTAACCTTTAGGGCGATGGAAACATCCTCTCCTATAACAACAGAAACCGCGTCATCTACTCCATTTATTCTCTTTTTTACCATGGATGCCGTGTGATTAGACAGTACTGGGTTGTACCCTATTTGTTGATAGACTGCATCGGTTTCTTGACTTTGAACTCTTGGTTGGTTCGGTTCGGCAGCTTGACAGCCGCTAAGTACCCATAGGACCAATAATAGGGGTAGGGAAAAGTGCGATCGTTTCATGGTCGGTAAGCTTCCTCCTTTAATTTCGCATGGAACATAAGGGTATTTTTTACAAGAATGGAGGTTTTTATGCGTGCGAAATGCTTGGTGATATCAAAGTTGATGATGAGGACATTCTTTTAGATGATAGGGTATAATGGGCATAATTATTTTCTATTATGTTACTTAAGAAGGGGATTAGGAACGGAATGTCTCAAGCTACGTTATTGCCAGCTCAATTTAATATAGTAGATTCTACCGTCGATGTTATGAAGGGGGATATCCTTTATCCGTTTGCTCTCGATGAGCTCTGTGCTAGAAAGGTAGGGGAGGGGACTCTTGGACCGCTTGTCCATCTGTGGCGCCATCAGAAAGCGTTTGTTATGGGGTTAAGGGATCGAAAATTGCCTTACTCCGACCAAGCGATGGAGTGGCTGGAGCGCCAAGGATATGCGGTTACGGTACGAAACTCGGGAGGGGCAGCGGTCCCGCTGGATCCTGGTGTAGTCAACCTATCTATCATCCTGCCGAATCCAACATCCAAGATCGATTTCCACCAGGATTTTGAACTAATGTACCAGATCATTCGAGATAGCTTGGGGTCGTTCGTTGAAAAAGGGGAAATCGTAGGTTCATACTGTCCTGGTGATTTTGATCTGAGTGTAAAGGGGAAAAAATTCTGTGGAATAGCTCAGCGTCGCCAGACGAAAGCGTTTGTCGTTCAAGCCTTTATTGTAGTGGAAGGGAAAGGGGATGAACGAGCTGAGCTGGTCCGGAGGTTCTATGAGATCGCATCAGGAGGAGAAGAGAAAGGGAACTATCCGTTGGTGAGTGTGGATCGTATGGCTAGTTTGCAAGAGTTGGTTGATGTTGGATCCGTTGTAACCTATGTTGAAGGGCTGAAAGGTGTGTTGAGTAACTATGGTGGAGTAGCAGCGCCAGGTGATGGATTGTCCTTATTCATGCCGGAAATGGAGAGGACGATAGTTGAACTGAGAAATCGGTATGAGAAGAGGAGTTAGCCATCTCTGTAGCTAAGTAGTCGGAAGCCTTCCGGCTATTTTCTTTGTTTTTTAACTCTGTTTATTCTGCGGATCCTTCCAACCTCCCGACCAAAATCCTCATTCTGTATCTATCATAACTCTGGGGTGTTCTAAAATTAAGTTGTATAACTTTGGTGTATTGATCTGTTTGAATATAAATAAGTACCTCACTGTAACACCACAAAGAACATCAGAGCATATCATGAGAAATAAGGGTAGATTTGTATTGGATTGTACTATATAATGATTCTTGACTGTTATAAAACCAATATTTACAGTGTTGATGTTGTAAACAATATTAACCAAATTGTAATAATACAGGATCTAGTGTTTTATGTAACAGATATGTTTAGGATCATAATTAACCTAACTTTTATATGAGGTGATGAAGTTGAGTAAAGCGGTTTCTGAGGTTCGTGCTGAACAAGTTCAAACATTGTCCATCCTCGCTCCCGATGGTTCAGTCGTTAATGAAGAGGCAATGCCTAAGCTAAGTGACGAGCAATTAAGAGAGTTAATGAGAAAGATGGTTTTCACCCGTGTATGGGATCAACGCGCGATTAGCTTGAATCGTCAAGGTCGTTTAGGATTCTATGCTCCGGTTGCAGGGCAAGAAGCGAGTATGATTGGTAGCCAATCCGCTCTAGTAAAAGAAGATTTCATTCTACCAAGCTATCGTGATATCCCTCAAATTGTATGGCACGGGCTTCCGCTTTACCAAGCATTCCTGTATTCCCGTGGTCATCAGCATGGAGGACAGATTCCTGATGGAGTGAATGTCCTGATGCCTCAAATTATCATCGGTGCTCAGATTATCCAGTGCTCCGGCGTAGCGATGGGCTTTAAGAAGCGCAACAAGAAGAATGTAGCTATCACCTATATTGGAGACGGCGGTACCTCCCAAGGTGACTTCTATGAAGGCTTAAACTTTGCGGGTGCGTATCAGCTTCCGGCTATCTTTGTCGTACAGAACAACCGTTATGCGATTTCTACCCCGATTGAGAAGCAAACGAAAGCTAAGACTCTAGCGGATAAAGCCGTTGCGGCGGGTATTGTTGGGGTTCAAGTTGACGGGATGGATGTTCTTGCGGTGTACAAAGCGGTTGCTGATGCAGCTGAGCGTGGTAGAAACGGTGAAGGTCCAACCTTGATTGAAGCTCTTACTTATCGTTTTGGTCCTCACACGATGGCAGGTGATGATCCTACTCGTTACCGTACAGGTGAAGAAGCTAGTGAGTGGGAACAGAAGGATCCATTAACTCGTTTCCGCAAGTTCTTGGAAAACAAGGGGTTATGGACAGAAGTAGATGAGAATCAAGTGATTGAAGAGGCGAAGGCTGCTGTAGCTGACGCAATTAAGAAAGCAGACGAAACACCGAAGATGACCGTTACAGGGTTAATCGATACGATGTTTGAAACAACTCCTGCGCATTTGGAAGAACAGAAGGCAGATTACGTGGCTAAGGAGGGTAAATAATCATGGCTCAAATGACTATGATTCAAGCGATTACGGATGCGATGCGCGTAGAATTAGAACGCGATCCGAACGTACTATTGTTCGGGGAAGATGTAGGGTTGAACGGAGGGGTATTCCGTGCGACGGATGGATTGCAAAAGCAATTTGGGGAAGATCGTGTATTCGATACTCCGCTTGCTGAATCCGGAATCGGTGGATTGGCCGTAGGTCTTACTTTACAAGGGTTCCGTCCTATTGCAGAGATTCAGTTCTTTGGATTTGTATTTGAAGTGTTTGATTCTGTAGCGGCTCAAGCAGCACGTATGCGTTATCGTTCCGGCGGAAAGTATAGCAGCCCAATTACCTTCCGTTCTCCGTTCGGGGGTGGGGTAAAGACACCTGAGCTTCATGCCGACAGCTTAGAAGGCTTAATGCTTCAAACTCCAGGGTTGAAGGTCGTTATCCCTTCCAACCCTTACGATGCAAAGGGACTATTAATTTCCGCTATTCGAGATAATGACCCTGTTATTTTCTTAGAGCATATGAAGTTGTATCGTTCTTTCCGTGGAGAAGTTCCTGAAGGTGACTATTCCATTCCATTAGGAAAAGCGAATGTCGTTAGAGAAGGAAGCGACGTGACCATTATTACGTATGGTGCGATGGTTCATACTTCGTTAAAAGCGGCAGAAGAAATTGAAAAGGCAAGAGGAGCGAAAGTGGAAGTGATCGACCTTCGCACGATTAGCCCGATCGATATCGATACGATCGTTGCCTCTGTGGAGAAAACGAACCGTGCAATCGTTGTTCAAGAAGCTCAAAAGACTTCCGGTGTAGCTGCTGAGATTATTGCCCAGATCAATGAGAAAGCCATCCTTTCTCTTGAAGCTCCTGTACTGCGTGTAACAGCTCCAGATACCGTATATCCATTCGCACAAATTGAAGATGAATGGTTACCGAATCCAGCTCGAGTTGTCGATGCGTTGAATAAAGTACTTGATTTCTAAATCACAAGAAGATCGGAGGTTTTCGAGATGGCATTGTATCAGATGAAACTCCCAGAATTGGGTGAAGGAATCCACGAAGGGGAAATCGTCAAGTGGCATATTAAGCCAGGCGATCAAGTAGAAGAAGACCAAATTATAGCAGATGTCCAAAACGACAAGTCTGTTGTAGAATTGCCTTCTCCTGTGAGCGGAAAGATCGTAGAAATTAAGGTGGCAGAAGGTACGGTATGTACAGTGGAAGATGTCATCCTTGTGTTTGAAGTAGAGGGAGCAGGCAACGCGGAAGAAGAAAGAGTGGAATGTGCAGTAGGTGGAGGAGTAGCGGCTAATGTAGCTGCAGCTACGATCGAAACCCCTATGGCAGCAGGCGCTGTTTCTGTAGCTGCACCAGCAACGACCAACCGTAAAGTCATGGCGACTCCAAGCGTGCGCAAGTTGGCTAGAGAAAAAGGAATCTTCTTAGTAGAAGTAACGGGTACAGGAAGAAACGGCCGTATCACGCGTGAGGATGTGTTGAACTTCGTATCCGGTGGAGCTCAACCGGCGGTAGAAGCGGCTGCACCGGCTCAAGAAGCCACTCCAGCTGTTGAAGCGAAAGTCTCAGCACCTTCTGCTCCTACAGTTACAGTAACTACGGGAGATCGTGTAGAAGAACGCGTACCATTAAAAGGAATCCGTAAAGTCATTGCGAATGCCATGGTGAAATCTAAGCAGACGGCACCGCATGTAACCTTAATGGATGAAGTAGACGTAACAGAATTAGTGGCTCTTCGCAGCAAGGCGAACAAGGCTTTTGCTGAGAAGAAAGGCTTGAAGCTTACGTACTTGCCATTCATTGCGAAGGCGCTCGTTGCAGCATGCCGTCAGTATCCAGAGTTGAATGCTTCTATTGATGATGAGAAGAACGAAATTGTCTACAAGAAGTACTATAACGTGGGCATTGCTACCGATACGGATAATGGATTGATTGTTCCTGTGGTAACGGACGCCGATCGTAAGAGCATCTGGAGCATTGCCGGAGAGATTAAGGATCTTGCTGCCCGTGGACGCGAAGGCAAACTTGCTTCTCATGAATTGAAGGGAAGCACGATTACGATTACGAACATCGGGTCTGCTGGTGGAATGTTCTTCACTCCTGTGATCAACCACCCGGAAGTGGCGATTCTTGGAACTGGTCGTATCACAGAAAAGCCAGTCGTAAAAGATGGACAGATCGTGGCTGCTCCTGTTATGGCGCTATCTCTAAGCTTTGACCATCGTTTGATTGACGGTGCGACAGCCCAGAACTTTTTAAACTATATCAAGCAGTTGCTTGCAGATCCTCAGCTGCTTGTGATGGAGGTTTAATTCCATGGTTGTAGGAGAATTTACAACAGAAATTGATGTTCTTGTCATCGGAGCAGGTCCTGGCGGTTACGTAGCGGCGATCCGTGCAGCTCAATTAGGAAAGTCTGTTGCCATCGTCGATAAAGATGAAGTGGGTGGCGTTTGCTTAAATCGTGGCTGCATTCCTTCGAAGGCCTTGATTACAGCAGCGCATCAATACGAATCGATGCACCATGCTTCCGATATCGGAATCCGTGCGGAGAATGTTCAAGTGGACTTCTCTAAGGTTCAAGAGTGGAAAAAGAGTGTGGTAAACAAGCTCACGGGCGGAGTCGCTTCCTTGCTTAAAGGGAACAAGATTCAACGCCTGAAGGGTGAAGTGCTGTTTGTGAATGAGAATGAGGTTCGCGTCTTCGATAACTATGAAGTGAATCGCTACCGTTTTGAGCACTGCATCATTGCAACAGGATCTCGTCCGATTGAGTTGAAGGCTTTCCCATATGGAAACCGCGTTCTCTCTTCTACGGAAGCTCTTGAACTTCAAGAAATTCCAAAGAGTATGGTCGTCATTGGTGGTGGCTATATCGGGATTGAGTTGGGGCAAACCTATGCTAAATTCGGTACGGAAGTCACGATTCTTGAAGGATCCAATTCCATTCTTCCTGGTTTTGAGAAGGAAATGTCACGCTGGGTAGAACGTAATCTCAAGAAGCTTGGTGTTACAACACACACGGAAGCTCTAGCTCAAAGTGTGGAACAAACAGATAGCGAAGCTACGGTTACGTTCACCGTGAAGGGTGAAGAAAAGAAAGTAACAGCTGATTATGTATTGGTTACGGTCGGACGACGCCCGAATACAGATGAATTAGGACTAGAAGCAATTAATATGGAGATGACCGATCGTGGCTTGATTAAAGTGGATCATCAGTGTAAGACGAATGTTCCAAATGTCTATGCCATTGGGGATGTCATCGAAGGACCAGCCTTGGCCCATAAGGCTTCCTATGAAGGAAAAGTAGCGGCTGAAGTCATTGCAGGTCTTCCTAGCATGATTGATTATAAAGCAATTCCTGCCGTCGTCTTCTGCGATCCGGAGATTGCTAGTGTCGGTTTAAGTGAAACGGAAGCTAAAGATCAGGGGTATGAGGTGTTAGTAGGAAAATTCCCTTATGCTGCGAATGGTCGTGCCTTATCAATGAATGTAGGGGAAGGTTTTGTAAAGATTATCGGAGATAAAGAAACAGGACTTGTCCTTGGTGCACAAATTGTGGGGCCGGAAGCGTCTAACCTAATTGCAGAAGTGGCCTTAGCGATTGAGATGGGAACTACGCTAGAGGATATTACTCTCACGATCCATGCTCATCCGACATTAGGAGAGATTGTGATGGAAGCGGCTGAAGGAGCCTTAGGTCACGCGATTCATCAAATCAATAAATAACAAGAGAAAAGTCATTCCATGGGGATTACCTTGTGGAATGACTTTTTTATTTAGTTCTGATGAATAGCATAGTGTTGGAAATCATTACAGTCTTCACAAGTTACCGTATAGCAATCAGCTTGTTCATTTATTTTATTCCCGCACTTCGTGCAGCACTTCGAAGGTAGCATTCTAAAAAATTCAGTTGTTGATTGGATCATCTTCTATCCCCTCCATGATGTGTGTTTGATTTATATATAATGTACTATAACAGTAAGAAATCACAAAATGCTGTTTTAGAGGCTTATCCCGTTGTTTTACCCCTTTTGCTCGAATTTTCTTTCTTTATCTCGTGTTATTAAACAAAAAGAAAAAATTTTAAGTTGTTACAAAACAGTGTAAGAAGAAGGAAATGGACTCACGAAGACTAGGTTATGTCACATATACTGGTATAAATCCTTTTTTGAGGTGATAACTTGAGGGAATATCTTCTCTACTGCACGTACTGTGATGAATACAGTTCTTTAGGGCACTACGTGGAGAAGGAAGGGCACTTTGAAGGGGAGTATTCTTTGTTGCATAATCAGCGGATGCAGAGTGATGAATTGCTCTGTCGTTTCCTTCTCTGTCATTTAGGGCACCACATTAAAGCCATTCCCAACCGCACAGATGAGTTTTCGGACATTATTAAGAGCGCGAAGCGTTACAAAGATAACGAAGTTGATCGATATGTGGAAGAGGCTGTACTGAGGAATAAGGCGAAGGAAAAAGACAAAGAAATGGATCGAGAGTTAGGCAAGCTTCAGCTTAATGTTCTATGTAAAATGTTTGAGGAGGAGGCTAGTATTGTTTCGAAGCTCCCTACTGAAACAAAGGCAGAAGCTCAGTTCCTGCTCGGCAAGGAAGAAGGACTCAAGCGGGCATTATCCTTGCTTAAAGAGTTGATGGAAAAGACAAACACATTCTATAAGTCGTAGCACTCGTGCTTGAAGCGAGTGTGTTTTTTTCTGGTATGACAGGTTGCTTTCAACCGAAATTTGGGGGAAACTAATATATTATGGAGGAAAAGAGAGGGAAGCCAAAAGTGAAACGATATTTACATAATCAGCAAGGTCTAAAAATCCACCATGTAGAACATCATCATGACGATAAGCAACTCTTTATACTTTCCCATGGATTTACGGGAAGTTCCAACTCCCATGTGATCGCCTCACTCAGAAAATACTTGAATCATAAAGAAATTTCGAATGTTTCCGTTGATTTTACGAATAACTTGAATGACTCCGATGGATCCTTTCGCGACCATACGATCACAGGAGAGATTGAGGACCTAAAGGTGGTCTATGATGCCTATCGTAATCGTTATGAAAGGATCTATTTAATCGGCCACAGTATGGGCTGCACGGTGTCCGCCAACTTCGCTTTGCAAAACGAGGTGGATGGTTTACTGTTAGTCGCTCCTCCCTTTTCCATTCGAGATATCATCTTAGGTGTGGCTAAGGCGACGTATGGCGATGTGAAGGCTGCTCTAGCGAAATGGGAGCAGGAAAAGACGTTTCCTATTTATAACCAGAAGGATCAAACAAGCTATCCGCTTGCCTATGAGTTCTACCGCGATCTGTCTCGTTTTAACCCTGTTGATTATCAAGGGATACAGGCACGTTCGGTGATCATCTACTCCAACGAAGATCCCGTAGTCCCTCCATCGCAATCCGTTCGCCTTTTTAACACCCTTGGAACACAGGAAAAGAAGATACTTGAGGTTGCATCTGCTCCTCATTCCTTTGATACCCCAACAGCCACGGAGGCCTTGATTCAAGCAGGTGAGGAAGCGGTTCAGTTTCTAGGGTTGGTTCGTACTTAGGGTTGGTCCTCTGAGGAATAGCCGGAGATTTTTCCCTTATTTTGCTGTTGGTGTGAAAATAGGCTAGTTTAGGCGGATTTTTTTCCTTTATGTTGCTAAAAATGCTTAAATCCCTTGAGTTTGAAGCCGATAAGCGGAGTCTGTCCCCTTATTTTGACCGGTATGGCCTCATTTTCTGAAATAGCGGAAGTTACGTCGGTTATCCCCTCTGAACAAGAACGTTTGTTTGCATACCTACAGGTGAGGATGGTATAATAAGAGAACAAACGTTTCTTTTTTGGAGGGGAATATGGATAACCTTCGGGATCGTGGGAATATAAAGTGGTCAACGATGATGTTGCCGGAGCATCGCAAGTTACTGCAGCAACTTGAACTCTCTCAAGAGGAAGAGAGCTGTCCAGAACTGACGGAAGATCGATGGGAAGAAATTCAATATATCATTCAGGAAGCGATGGGAGAAGGGGTAGAGGTCACTCTTACTTTCTTTGCGGATAAAAGATTTAAACACTTTACAGGTAAAGTAAAAAAGTTTGATCCTCTCCGCCAGACCCTTCATGTAGTAGGTGAGGATGAGTATACTTATCCTATATCGGTTGCTTCCTTAGTGGATGCGGTTCACGCCTCTAGAAGAGAATTCTTCGAATAAAGTCCCTTCGATTATCACATACTGGAAAAATCAAAGGGATTAGGAGGGAGCAGAGCATGAACTTACTAGCTTGGATTGGGATTATATTTGTTGCTCATATTGCTCTGTATTTTGCCTTGGGAACAGAAAATTGGATTAGTACAGCGGCACTCGCTACCCTGGTTTGGGCAGGAGCCCTCTATGCTATTCGATTTTTCGTTCGGCAAAAACAAAGAATACGGTAAACCAGAGGACACACTCTTCGAATAAGGGTGTGTTTTTGCTAGTCATCGGAGGGACTTAGATGAAACTTGGCAGTCATGTGAGTATACGGAATGGTTACATCGGGGCAGCACAGCATGCGGTGAAGATAGGGGCACAATCCTTTCAATACTTCCCTAAGAATCCCCGCAGCTTGACGGTGAAGGCATTCGATACGAAGGATGCAGCCAGATGTGCGGTATTCTGCAGGGAAAATGGAATCGAATCCATCGCCCATGCTCCTTATCCTGTGAATCTTTCTGAGGAGGAACCCGACCTGCGTGAGGTGTTAAAGGCGTCTTTAGCCAATGACATGGAAATAGCAGAAGCGTGTGGGTCCATTGGGTTAGTGGTGCACTTCGGAAAATATAAAGGGGCAGATGCACTAGAGGGCTATAAGTTAATGATCGATATGCTAAACAGTGTACTGAGAGACTGGAAGGGTCAGCTCCTCCTTCTGATTGAAAATAACGCCGGCCAAGGCGTGAGGATGGGGACCACGCTCGAGGAGCTTGTCCAGGTAAGGAAGTTAACGGATTATCCAGAGAAGATTGGATATTGCCTCGATACCTGTCATGCCTATGCGAGCGGTTTATGGAGTGGATCCAATTGGGACGAGATTGTCTCCCAAGGGGAAGCGTTGGACTATTTCTCCCATCTCAAAGCCGTTCACCTGAATGATTCCGCTTATGGCTATGCCTCCTTTCGGGATCGGCATGCCAATGTCGGGAGGGGGCATATCGGAAGAGAAGCCATGATAGAGTTTCTACGCTCACATGTGATTCAAGAATTACCCCTCATCTTGGAAACGCCAAATATGGACAACTACACCCATCAGGATGAAATTCAATTTATCAGGCAAGAGTTGCTTCATTAAGACTGTACTTTTTTCTTCCCCTTCTCGTTCAGTGCCACAAGGCGTTGGACGAGCTCTTCTTTCCATTCAGGGTCTTCGGTCGACTGAGCTACGGAGTACATCTCTAAGGCCCGATCAATCTGTTCTTTGACCACATGTTCCATTCGTAAATATTCCACATGGTTTTTAGGGTCATAAAGCCTTTCTCTTGCCAATCTGTTTACGTAAGGTTGAAGATCCACCTCTCCTGCTCGGTCTCCACATGCGTATTCCTTTAACAGTTCAAACTCTAATTCCACATCCGGATGGATGTTCATATTTTCGCAAGCAAGACAAAACAAAATCGGTACATTTCTCATGGTTGTTTCTTCTAAATTCAGATGGGCAATGGTAAGAAGCATATCAGCCCCGCAGCAGAAGTTCATTTATTTGTCCCCCATATTTTCTCATAGGCTTATTTTATCCAATTGAAAAGCCCGTGTGCAAGGACAGTATGATATAATACCTCAAGGAAGGAGTGGTGAATCCGTGAGTATCATGATGATTATAGGTTTGCTGATTGTGGCTGTCTATGGCGGTGCTCTTGTTATAGCGGGGATCCAGGTTGCTCGTGGAAAGTTTAAGGTGGACTATGACAAAATGGCCCAAGAGGCGTTTTCGAGCCATATCCAGGCGAAATCGAAACGATAATGAAAACGGTTGTCCTAACCGGGCATAAGAAGCAAGAGATCGGGCTGTGGGGGGAGAAGCATCCGGCCTTTCCTTACTTGAAGACCGCCTATCAAAGGAAAATAGTACAAGCGATTGAGGAGGGTGCAGAATGGTTCCTATGCAGTGGAGGCCAAGGTTTAGAGCTCTACAGTGCCAGATGGCTAGCCGAACTGCGCAAGGAGTATCGCCATATTAAATTAGCGATGCTGTTGCCCTTTTTTGATCAAGAGAAGAATTGGAAAGAAGATGCCCAAGAGCTCTACCACGAGGTGCTGGCTCAGGCTGACTACGTGGATTATATATCGAAGAGAGAGTATGTTCAGCCCTGGCAATTGGCACAGAAGAACAAATATTTGATTGAGAAGAGCGAGGGACTGATTACCTTTTTTAATGGGGTCGAGCGAACGTATCCTTGGTACTACATTATGGAAGCTAAAAAAAAGCAGGAAAAAGAAGCTTACAAGCTGTGGGTGATGGAGCCCGAGGAATTGCAGGGCCTAGTCGATGATCTAAATCAGGGATGGTAACATGAATAAATCCCCCTTCGGGAAGAAGGGGGATTCTATTATCCGTGGTTATGTGTAGGATCGTCGCAATCGTGCTCGGCATCCATTGCGGATTCAAACGCTTGAGCCACTTTGTCGAATTCTTCATCGCTTTCAATGGCAGCGAGTTCGCCGTCACCATCCACGCGAAGGAAAAACACGTCGATATCTTCCTCTTCGTTTTCTTCAATTTCTTGGACAAAGCTAACTGCAATATAATTGGAGCCTTCAATCTCCATCATGCCTAAAACTTCGACTTCTTGCTCTTCATTGTTTTCGTCTACAAGGGTAAAAATTTCTCCTACTTCGATTTGATCCATATTGTTAAATTCCCCTTTCCATTCCTTACCATCTAGAGTAAGGTTATTATCAGTATATCTTATCATTGCCTATCTTCCCAATGACAAATTCATTTTATACGAAAAATTTACAAATACATAGAGGTGGAGAGCGTTTGGTTAGAAAAGTGAAGATTCCATATTTTATCGGATTTTTGATTCTTATTGTAAGTGGACTCTTAAGCGGCTGTGTGTCACAATCACAGGACGGACCTGCTATGCCGAAAGATGCTAAAAAATTAGTAGTAAAAAGAGTGGTGGATGGGGATACCTTCGTTTTGGAGGATAACCGAAAGGTTCGTCTGATTGGCATTAATACTCCGGAATCCGTGGATCCTCGTCGACCTGTGGAGTTTTACGGAAAGGAAGCCAGTGCGTATACCAAGAAGCTGTTAGAGGGTAAGCAGGTGCTGATTCAGTGGGGAAGAACCCCTAAGGATCGATATGATCGTTGGTTAGCTTGGGTTTGGTTACCGGATGGCACCTTTGTGAATGGACACTTTGTAGCGGAGGGATATGCACAAGTCTATACGTTTAAGGATAATCCCGATCATGCTGAGTATTTGTTAGAATTACAAAAGAAGGCAAGAGAAGAGGTACGAGGCTTGTGGGGGAAAGAGCCAGTAGAGCCACTAGAGACCGAGGAGACAGCGGAACCAACTCAACCTAGCACAACGTCTGCGGTTCCTGCTTCGCAAGGTTCCTTTCTTGCTTCCAAGAACTCGGAGGTGTATCACGAGGTCGGCTGCCCAGGAGCTGTTAATATCGCAGAAGATAATAAATTGTATTTTAAGAGTGAAGAAGAAGCCAAAGAGAGCGGACGCCGGATGTGTAAAGTTTCTGGATGTACGAAGGGATAGAAGGAATAGAACAGGATCCTGTCGAATATGTAGTTTTGACAGGATTCTTTTTATTGAGGTTATTTATGAGAAAAGCATGTATCATACCCATCACCCTACTTGCCGGGTTCTTTCTTTTCCAAGAAACGACCGTAAGCCCTATAATTAAGATCCAAGCCCAAACGGTTGATCAGCAGTCCGTCCCTTCTCAGCCCATCTCTCAAGTGACGAGTGTCAATGTGATGGACACCTTTGCGCAACGCGCCGATTCCGTGCTGCTTGATGCCCCTGTTGTTCGTCAGATGCCTGAGCTGTATAACGGCTGTGAGGTCACGAGTCTTGCGATGCTCTTAGCAGCTTCAGGGCGACCGGTGGACAAGATGGAACTCGCTCAAAAAGTCAAGAAAGATCCCACTCCGTTTAAAGGAACTTCCTTACAGAAGATTCAGGAATGGGGTGACCCAAACCAGGGCTTTGTTGGAGACATCACAGGAAAGAAAAAAGGCTATGGCGTTTATAACGGTCCTTTATTTGAGTTGCTGAAGGAGTATGTATCGGTTGGGGCTGTCAATCTAACAGGAAAAGATTTTGCCTCCCTGGAATGGGTTCTCAGTCAGGGCAATCCCGTCGTCGTCTGGACAACCGTTTCTTACCAACCGACAGAGCGTTGGGTATCGTGGAAGAAAGACGATCAAGCCATTAAGGCTACCTTTCAACTGCATGCTGTCCTGTTAGTGGGCTATGATGAGAACTATGTGTATATCAATGATCCGCTCCCAGGATCTAAGGCAGCGAAGGTGCCGAAGAGCTCTTTTATCGAGAGCTGGAAGCAGCTGGGAAGTCAAGCTGTGACGATTGTGGATCACGAGCACTGGTATGTATTGAATAGATAGAACCGATAGGCGAAAATAGCCGGAGAGATTCCGCTTATTTTCGCTTTTTTCATTCTAAGTGGTCAAATAACGGAACAGATTCCGCCTACTCCCTTCGAAATCAAATAAAAAGGGTATTTTCACCAACATTACGGAAAAAAATCCCCCTATTCCCCCTGTTTTACCCCTATCAAACAAAATAACGGAAAAATCTACGCTTAAGGATCCTGTCCACCACCTCTCACTCATTTGAAACATCGAACAAAAACCATCATACCTTCGCTCTTCCTATCATATGAACAAAAGGAGGAGGGGAGAGGCATGGAATGGGATACATTCATGTTAAGTCGGTTATTAACCTCAATGACACTAGGGTTTCATATCATTTTTGCTACCATTGGGGTTGGGGTTCCCTTATTGATTTGTTTGGCTGAATGGTGGGGGATCCGTAAGAACGATCCTCACTACATACTGCTTGCTCGCCGCTGGGCGCGCGGATTCGTAATTACGGTCGCGATTGGAGTGGTCACAGGGACTTGTATTGGTTTGCAGTTGTCCTTGCTTTGGCCTAGCTTTATGCAAATTGCCGGACAAGTGATTGGGCTGCCTTTATTTCTTGAGACCTTTGCTTTTTTCTTTGAAGCGATCTTCCTGGGGATTTACTTGTACACATGGGATCGGTTTAAAAATCCGTGGATTCACTGGAGCTTTTCCATTCCGGTGGTCATCGGGTCTGCAGGGTCTGCTTTTTTTATTACGACCGTGAATGCCTTCATGAATACCCCTACCGGTTTTACCTTGGAGAACGGGATGATTACCGCTATCGAGCCATGGAAAGCCATGTTTAACCCTGCTACGCCGACGAAGGTGCTGCATGTGCTTGCCTCAGCCTATTTGACCTCGGCATTCATCTTAGGTTCTATTGCTGGTTTTCAACTGTTAAAGGGGAGAAGGCATGTTTATTATCGGAAGGCGCTGACCTTTACGATGTTCTTTTGCTTGCTGTTTGGCATTTTAACGGCTGTCATTGGTGATTTTTCAGGGAAGTTCCTAGCGGAATATCAACCGGAAAAGCTGGCAGCGGCAGAGTGGCATTTTCACACGGAGAGAAATGCGGATCTCATTCTTGGAGGTTATCTAACGGAGGAGAATGAGGTGAGAGGCGCCATTCGGATTCCGTATGCTCTGAGCCTCCTAGCGTATGGGAATCCTACAGCGGAAGTGAAGGGACTTCATGACTTTCAAAGAGAGCTTTGGCCACCGTTGTTTATTCATTACCTGTTCGATCTGATGGTAGGGATTGGGATCTACCTCATCATCGTCCCGATCGTTTATTTTTACTTTCTCATGAAGAAGAACAGAATGCCGAACGGAATTTACCGCTTCATTATCGCGGGAGGGCCTCTCGCTATGCTTGCGATTGAAGCTGGGTGGATCTTTACGGAGGCGGGAAGGCAGCCTTGGATTCTTCGAGGGTATATGAAAACCGCTCATGGGGTAACTACGGCTTCAAATGTAGGTGAAATGCTGTTTCTTTTCAGCTTGTTGTATGGGGTCTTGGCAGTGACCTGTATTGGTGTTCTCCTTCGATTGTATCGGAACAATACAGCAGAAGCTGAGATAATAAGGAGGGGAATAGGGTGAGTCAATGGCTTGGTATTCATCCCGAAGTGTTTGGCATCAGCATTTTGTGGCTGTTCTTATATGGCTACCTGATTGTGGCTTCCATCGACTTTGGGGCGGGTTTTTATTCTTATTACTGCAAGCTGAAAAAGAAGGATCACATAACCAACGGATTGATTCATCGCTATCTGTCCCCCGTGTGGGAAGTTACCAATGTTTTTCTTATTTTCTTTATGGTAGGGTTAATCGGTTTTTTCCCAGACACGGCCTATTACTACGGAACAGCATTACTCATTCCAGGAAGCTTGGCTTTAGTTCTCCTTGTTATTCGAGGCTCCTTTTACGCTTTTTCCCGGTATGGGGCACGAGAGAGTTCTCTCTACATGTTTCTCTATGGGAGTACAGGTTTGCTGATTCCCGCTTCTCTTTCAACTGTGCTGACGATATCGCAAGGAGGATTTATAGAGGAACAAAATGGCCTTATTGTCTTTAAAGCCAAAGAGCTACTGCTTAACCCATACTCCTGGTCTGTGGTGCTTCTTGCGATCGTGAGTGTGCTTTTCATCAGCGCTAGCTTCTTAACTTATTACGCAAGGAAAGCGCAGGATCAGCCTGCAGAACGGGTGTTGCGGGGGTTTGCCTTAAGTTGGAGTGTGCCTACGATTCTAGCGAGCATATTTGTATTTCTTTCGCTGCGACAACACAGTCCATGGCACTTTGAATCGATAGTAGAGTTAGCGTGGATGTTTGGGGCTTCTCTATTCTTTTTTAGTATTGCGGTTGGACTGCTTTGGAGTAAGGCAGCATATGGTTGCGCTTTTTTATGTGTGATGTGTCAATTTGGGTTTGCTTTCTATGGCTATGGAGCTTCGCATCTGCCTTATATTCTGTACCCGTACATTACGATTCAAGACAGCGTTACGAATCCACAAATGCTAGACGCTTTGATTCTTGCTTTTTTAGCGGGACTAATGCTTCTCTTGCCTTCCCTCTATTTACTGGTTCGTTTGTTCTTATTTAATGCAAGATATGTGAAAGGAAGCGGGTCTTAAGGAGGCTCGCTTCTTTGTTGTTCTAGAATATTTTAATTTAAAACAAAACGATTGTTACAACACCGTTTTATTTGCTCTTCACGGATCATTTAGTTATTTTTTCCCAGACATAACACGTGTTTTCTGATAAAAAACACCCTGAGATCAGCGAGAATGGTTACAAAGGCATATCTGGATAATACAGTAAATCCGCCCTATACCCAGTAATTTAGTATATAAGTAAAATAGTGTTAAGTGTTGGTAAGGTTTACTAAGACGTACTTAAGACCTGCACAGAAGCTAGGAAGATCCTCCTTGAGGATCTTCACAAGTTGTAACTGGAAGGAGAACTCAAGATTGTTTGAATCGAGAAAGCGCGTGTTCATCTTTACGATTCTTTCTGTTTCCTTCGCTTTAGCGGCGGCCTTTCTGTTCTCAAATTATATGAATGAGACCAAGAGAAATCTAGGGGAGCTTGTCTCGATTTATGTGGCTCAGAAGGATATCCCGGCAGGAAGTCCCATCCAAACCGACATGCTGACCACGATGGAGGTTCCGGTGAAATATGCTTCGGCATCGTTTTTACAGAGTGCTGAGGACTTCAAAAATAAGATCTCCCTCGTGCCGATTCCATCAGGGGAAGTCCTGACAACAGCGATGCTACGCGATATTTCGAATGTACCAAGTCAGCATCGGCTGGTTCAGCTTCGAACTCCGATGGCGATATTCGATGATCAAGTCGATGTGTTGGATCGGGTGGATTTGTATGGATCGTATGAATTGGCTGGGAATGGAAATCCAGCAGCAGACAGCCGTATGACCGATCTTCTTCTTACGGACGTGGAGGTCCTTCGCGTGACAAAACAAGATGGAACCATAAATGCCATTGGAGTCGCCCTTACCCAAGAGCAGGCGAAGAGAGTGATCTGGATGCTAAATTACGGGAAGGAAATAAGGGTATTAAAAAGCAACAATACGTTAGTTAAGTGAGGAAAGTGGGAGTTGGGTTATGAGCGTAAAGGTAGCGATAATAAGTGATGATCAGCGACTGACGCAACGTCTCGTACAAATGCTTGGTCTCTTGGATGTACGGGTAGGGGAAATTGTTGACCGTCCAAGGGAGGCTTATTTGAAAATTACCTCTAGTGAGCCTAGAGTCATCCTATTTGTTGAACCAGAAGAGGATGAATCGGCAGAACAGATTGTAAAGCAAATGAAAAAAGTAAACGAAACAGCTCCGATCCTGTATTTCAGTAAGACGAACGATTTCAGAAAAATCAGACAATTATTTCGAGAGGGCGTTTCGGATCTTCTTCAGCTTCCTGATGAGCTGGAAGACTTAGAGAAAGCCCTAGAGAAGACATTGGATCGGCTTCAGAAAAACTTGCATAAGGCAGAGAAGGAAAAATCCAGCCTGCGTAAAGGAGCCGGAACCATTATATCCCTGTACAGTGGAAAAGGCGGGACAGGGACCAGTTTGCTGAGTGCAAATCTAGCCCACACCCTGGCTCTTGATCGTTCGCTCAATGTTCTCCTGGTGGATTTGAACCTCCAGTTTGGCGCGATTCATACGTTATTTAATATAAATCATAGTCGCCATATCGGTGATCTCAAACCGGTGATCCGCGAGTTGACGGAATCCCAAGTGAAAAACGTCATCTACCGAATGGAAGAGTCAGGATTACATATTCTGCTGTCCCCCAACAGTCCAGAAGAAGCCGAGCAGTTCAAGAGTGAAGAAATTGAGATGCTATTAAATGCCTGTCGATTATACTTTGATGTCATCATCCTAGATATTCCGAAAGAGTTAAATGAGATTTCCATCAGTGCCTTAAATGGTTCAGATCATATCTTTTATGTGGTGCACCTGGAGCGGCCTGCCATCGTCAATATGCAGAGCGTCCTTGATTTGTTAGAGAGATACCACGTTATCAAGGATGATAATGTCTCCGTCATCGTCAATCGATTCAACAAGCAACATGACATTAGTTTAACGGAGCTGCAGAAGATGACTCGCTTCCCTGTGCTTGGCACGGTGGCCGATGACTTCAAGTTGCTTCAACCCTATATCAACTTAGGGCAGCCATGGTATACCGACCCCAAGGTGAAAGTTAAGAAGGGCCCGGTAAAAAGTCTGTTGGATCTAAAAAATTCTACTTTAGCTGTTATTGGTGGTGAGTAGAATGGCGATTTTCAATAAATTAGGGGCTCGCTTGGCTGAGAATCCCCTTGCAGATAAGAAGTATACCGATCCTATCGATGTCATGTTCGAGCATTATAAAGAAAGACTGTTGAAAGAGACCAATTTGGATCAGCTGATTCGACTGCCCGTTCATCAAAAGCGTAGAACCATTGAGAAGCTCATTCATGACATGATGGAAGAAGAGAAGGTTATTATTCCGTCGGAAGATAAGGAACGTCTATTACGAATGATTCTTGATGATTCAGTCGGGTACGGTCCTTTAGAGCCTCTGCTTGGGGATGAGGAAATTACCGAGATCATGGTGAATGCCCCCAACGAGGTCTATGTGGAAAAGGCAGGAAAGATCTCTCTTACCCCGATTACCTTTAAGAACCATGAGCATATCCGCAATATTATCGATCGAATCATCGCTCCAATTGGGAGAAGGGTAGATGAGAGCTCTCCCTTAGTAGATGGACGACTAGAGGACGGAAGCAGGGTCAATGCCGCCATCCCTCCCGTTGCCTTGTATGGACCGGTATTAACCATTCGAAAATTTAAGAAAGACCCCTACACCATCCAGAACCTGATTGACTTCACAAGTATGTCAGAGAAGATGGCTCAGTTCTTAGAAGCAGCAGTGGCATCGAAGCTTAACATCATTATCTCTGGAGGAACAGGAAGCGGGAAAACGACCTTGTTGAATGTCCTTTCCGCTGCGATCCCCCACGGGGAGAGAGTGATTACGATTGAGGATATGGCCGAGTTAAGGTTGAACCGCAGGAATGTGGTGTCACTCGAAGCGCGGCCTGCCAATATGGAAGGGACCGGTGAGATCGGGATTCGTCAATTGGTGAAGAATGCCCTAAGAATGAGGCCTGACCGCATTATTGTAGGGGAGGTTCGTGGAGGGGAAGCCTTGGATATGCTGCAAGCGATGAATACGGGACATGAGGGTTCTCTCACGACGATTCATGCCAATACAGCACAAGATGCACTCTCACGTCTGGAAGCCATGATTATCATGAGTAATCCATCCCTGACGGTAGATGTCGTGAAGCCTTATATTTCGTCTGCTGTGAACTTAATCGTTCAAACCATCCGTCTCTCTGATGGAACAAGAAAAGTCGTTTCCGTCTCTGAAGTGCAGGGGAAGGGGGGCGGTCTGATCTTGCATGACATCTTTAAGTTCCAGCGCGAAGGCGTTGAGCTTGATGGCACCGTACTTGGGGAATTTCAGGCTACGGGCTTTGTCCCGCAATGCTACACCAGGTTGAAAGCCTTCGGGCAGGAGATCCCTGTGGAATTCTTTTCCCGAGGGGAGGGGTCTCTATGACTCCACAAGAATGGACGCTTGTCGTTTTATTGTTTGCGGCAGTAGGCTGTGGGGTACTCGGGTTGTTAGAAGCCTTAGCCACGAGGAAATTTCTCAAGCAGCTGAATAAGCAAATCAAGCCTTTGTACAGGGAGGATGCTTATGTAAGCCACAGTCTCTTTGATAAACTGGCGGCGAAGTTTAATAAGTCCGAGTATGGAAAAGAGATCGAAGTCACGCTAAAGGCATCTAACCTGAGGTTAACGCCTTTCCAATGGATACTCATCTATGTCACGACTTGGTTGGTGCTCAGCTATCTCGCTCTACTGTTGCTAGGTGTAACGTTTCCTTATCAATTTTTGTTGGCTTATCTCGTCTTGAAGCTCTCGGTTAAAAAATGGTTTGAGTCAAGGCAAAGCAAGCTGGCTCAAGCCGTCAATCAACAGCTTCCTGAAGTTTGTCGCTTGATGGGCAGCAGTATTCGTGCGGGGTTAAGCATCCAGCAAAGCATTGAGATGGTGGCGAAGGAGATGAAAAAGCCGGTTGGGGATCTCTATCAGGTGATGGCTTCCGAACTGAAGATGGGAACAGCGTTACAAGTGGTGCTGGAAAGGATGAATGAGAGAGTAAACAGTAAGGATGTCCATCTCATGAATCATACGATCATCATCCAGCAACGGACAGGAGGTCAGCTCAGCCAGGCCTTGGATCATCTAGCTAAAACACTAGAGGAGCGGGAAAGAATTAATCAGGAACTCAAGAACAACACGACAGAAGCCCGCTATATAGCTTTAACGTTAAGCCTTATGCCTGTATTTATTATCATGATCTTTAACATGGTGTTTCAGGGATTCCTGATGCCGTTGTTTACCTTGCCAGGACTGATTCTTCTCGCTGTTGTATTACTACTCATAGGTGCTGGATTACTTCTCATCCGTAATGTGGCCAATATAAAGGTGTGAATGGCATGAGCATATGGATTTATATATTGCTTGGGTTATCCCTTTTGAGTTGGGTCTTGGCCATGTATTTTTTCTTGCGGTACCACTTGAAGAAGATCAAGTTGTTAAAAAACTTATCTCTGATCTCTCCGAAGAAGAAAAAAATGAGTTGGTCACAAGAGTTAAAGATGCTTCTCTTGCAATGGTCTAATCGATTTTCTCCAGCAGGAAAGAGATTCACCCTGTTTGTTAATGAGAAGGACCTTGAACGTCAGTTGCACTTGGCAGGTTTTCCAGAAGGACTTACGGTATCCGCCTTTCTTGGACTACGTTTTGTCATGCTTGTCGCGGCTCTCTTGATCGGAAATGTGTTTAGCTGGCTTGGATTCGGAGGGCTTGTGCTGCTTCTTCTTGTATCGGCAGGGCTGTTCGGACCTAGTCTATGGATCAGGTGGCTAGCAAAACGACGCCAAGAGCAGATCGGGTTAGATCTTCCTGATTTCCTCGATACCATGAGTGTGACGCTGCAAGCAGGTGCTCCAATGGATGCGGCGATGAAACAAATCACTAGTCATATGGAGGGTCCCTTGTCGGAGGAATTGATACGCTTCCAACAAGAGTTAGACTTTGGTGTACCGAGAGAAGAGGCCTACCAGAGATTGATGAAGCGTAACGATTGTCCTGAATTGGAGACCTTAGTGCTGTCTTTATTGCAGGGCAGTAAGCTCGGGGTTCCAATCGCGAAGACGTTTAGTGTTATGGCGGAAGATATGCGGGAATCACGGATCGGGAAAATCAAAGAAAAGGCAGGAAAAGCTGGTCCGAAGATTACCCTGATTACCTCGTTTTGTATTTTACCCGGAGTCATTCTCTGTATTATGGGTCTGCTCATTCTGAATTTTATCTATAATCGCGAGGGAATGGGGCTTAGTGGTTGGCCATTCTAGGAACGTATACTTGAAAGGAGGTGACCGGAAATGTTGAAAAATTGGGGAAAGAAAGTATTTTCTTACTTGCGTAACGAAAGAGGGGCTCAGGCGATTGAGTATGTAGCGGTTGCAGCATTAGTCGTAGCCTTGCTCGGAACCATCATCACGATGATCCAAGGGGATAATTCCATTGCCACTGCGGTGCTGAATAAATTAAGAGGGTTTGTGAATCAATGGTAAGCCAACTCGTAGGGTGGATCCGTAATGAGAGAGGGTCCCAAGCGATCGAATTTGTTGCTGTCCTGCCGCTATTTTTCCTTATGGTCACGATTGTGTGGCAATTTGCAGCGGGGGCCGGAGCTAAACTGACGGCAGAAGCGGCAGCGATGGATGGAGCTAGAATGGCGATCGTAGATGGGGACTATCAGGCTGCTGCGCAAAATGTAGCCAGTCGCTATCAAGGTGTCGTCGTAACGAAAGCAGAAAGCGGGGACTATGTAACCGTATCGGTTCGACTAGAGGTTCCGTTATTTAGTAATGCTTTTTTCAATACAACCGGATTATCTCTGCCGATATCCTCGGATGTCACGCTTCGAAAAGAAAATTAAAAATATAGCGTATATTCCCCGTTTTTTAACAGAGAAGGCGGGGAATAACCATTTAAAGGAGAGAAGGCTCTGATGAATAAATCATGGCTTTCTTTCATCATTACCGTCCTCTTCCTGTCGTCCATGAGCGGTGGGATCGTAGGGGCGGAGGATGAGGATGCCATACAGGTGCAATATCGAAGCCACACGATTGGGGAAAAGAACAGCAGTCCAATTGAAGTAATTGAGGCTCCGATCCGTCATGTGGACCCTTCCGTTAACCCTCCTGGTATCACCCCTGGAGATGTCGACGGTGATCCGTCGATTGGCGATGGGGACATCGATGGAGAGAGGGACACGAACGTTGAAAAAATCAATCCTAGTGATGTAGATCCCCCTGATATTGGACGTGATGGGGTGAATCCTCCAGGGGTAAACCCCGGTGATGTTAGCACGGGGGGTGTGGATCCAGACTCTAATAACCCCGGAAATATCAATCCAGATAACCATAATCCGGTAAATCCATTGAAGGTAGGCAATGTGACCCCTGGAGGGGTCGAGAGCGGTAAAGTGGGCAGTGGGGAGATCGGTTCCAAGGAGGTTGGAGATCCGTCCGTTGGCAGTGGCCAGGTAGAGACAGGAGACGGCAGCGAGGTTCCCCCTCTTACTTGGAAAGAAAAACTCCTTAATAAAGTCAAAGAAACCGCATCTAAAACGTGGGATAAAGTAAAGGATGCTGGTAAGAAGTTAGGACGCGGCCTTGCGGCAGGAGCCGTTGGGGCAGGGGTTGTGGTCGCCATCGTTGCCGGGGTGGCTGCTCTCGTTGGGGTTACGCTCTCCGCACCCGTGATTCTCATTGGATTGGGAGTGGGAGTTGCTGCAGGCGTTGTGTATTCCTTTGTTTCAGGCGATAACTTCAGTTTTTTGAAGGGAGCAGCGATCAGCGGTTTGGCTTCGATTGCCGCTATGGGAATAGCAAAGATGGGAGCTGTAGCCATTGCAAGGGCTGCAGGCGGCTTCTTGAAGCGAGGGGCCATGAGTGGCCTTCAAGCGGTGAAGAATGGCTTCCAAGCTATTAAGCAAGCTCCTATAGCTTTCTTAAAGGGGCAAGTATTTAACCCTGGAGTGTACTATAGTTTTGGATTTTCCATGGTGTGGAATGTCCTGGATTTTGGGATGAAAAACAATTGGAGTAGACCCCCTACCGCCGGTGAATTTGGGGTGATGCTCGGCACGAGTGCTCTGTCTGCCCTCGTATTTGGAAAGGTGGCAAGTGCTGTTGCTTCGAAACGGAAAAATTGGTTTACCAAACGATTAAGCGAATCAGCCGTAGGTGTCCTAGAATCAGGTGTGGCTACGACAATAAAAGGTGGAGCTCATACGGTATCCGGCTACTTGGCTGGTGTGGCTGGAAGCTTTTTGCCTAAGCCCGTCACCCATTATTTTAAGAAGTTAAGAGAAAAGCGAAAGATCGGAACGACGATCACCGAATTAAATCAGCATGGAATTCAACCGACTCTAGGTCAAAAAACGGTGACGAATAAAAGGTTAGATCAAATCGGAACAACTGAAGGGCGTCAAACCGAGCAAGCCATTGATCGATTGAAGCATTCTCAGGGGCAGGTCACTCAAAGACAGATGGATCAGTTGCTAGAAAATACAAAAGCCATGAATCAGTTAGAGATGCAAAAGGGGATTTATGGTTTAGGCGAAAAAGCGCTTAAAAATGAGTTCAATACTCATATTTTAAAACCTGGAATGGAATCGGGTGTCGATTTGGCAGAGAAGGCTGGGGAGAAGGCAACGGATATCATCAGTGAAACCGATGCAAAAATGAACCAGTATCTCGATCAGAAATTTGAGGATGTGGATTCGAAAGTGTCGGATCTGCTCGATACGAGTAAGGAGGATTCATTGAAGAAGACGGGGACGTCCGGAAACTAAGGCAATGGGGCAGGAAGGGGGGAAGGTGTAAAAGATGCTAAATGAGAAAGTCGCCAAAAAAATCTTTCTATGGACCTTAGGGCTATTTATCCTCATTTCCTTTTTGTTGTCTTATTTAGCGGGAGACTTAAAGGTCATGGGAAATGATCAATATTGGACGGCCATGTCCGTTCTCATCGGCGCGCTGGTCGTTTCCGGTATACCGTGGCTGCTCGTCATGGAGGCTGCGAATCGGAGGGTGGTCCTGATTGGACTAGGACTCACCTCCGCTTTCTATCTATTAAAAATGGTGTTTACTTGAGAAAAATAGGTGAGGAGAAATATGAATAAGAGTTTACGGAATGGATGTCTTCTGTTTGTGATAGTCTTAGGGGTTAGTGGATGTACAAGTAACAGTGAACCTCCTGTTGAAACAGAACCGGTAGAAATGCAAGCAGAGGTCTTGGTCGATCAAGAGAAAGTAGAAGAAATCTTCTCGCCTGCTCCAAGAATAGAAGTTATCCTGCCGAGTTTGGAGCAATCCGAGTTGCCTCAGTCCGCTGTAGATATTGCTGACCATGCGGCTCTGGCTGAAATTCAGGAAGTCATTGAGTCGGGGGCCGTCCTTCTGTCGGAAGATGGTCAGTTTAGACCCGAGGAGAAAGTGACCCGAGGAGAATTCATGACTTGGATGTATCGTTATGATTCCAAGGGGATTAAGCCTCACAGGCCCAACCGGGGGACATACCCTGACTTAAGTGCGGAACATCCGTATTTTTCTACCATTGAGGGAATCACCGCGGCTGGAGTCGTGATGGGTTATCCGGACGGGACGATTGGTGTGGATCTGCCCCTGTCTCGTGAGGAAATTGGACTCATCTGGGGTAGATATCAACAGGACGGGAATGTGATGAACCCTTTTGACAATATTCAGGCCTTGATTCCTTACAAAGATAAAGAAAAAATTAGCCAGCTTTATATCTACGCTGTTGGCGGTTATCGTCAGTTGTATAAGGAAGTGTTTGGAGATGAGGAAGAGCTGCGTCCGAAACAAGCGGTCACTCGAGCTGAAGCGGCCCGTTGGATGGTCAAAGGGCCAAAAGGGGTTGGAGGAGAAGTTGAACAAGTGGAATCGCCCCCAAGAGCGAGGTTAAACATGGAGTCATCTTCCGAGGTCGTCCAACAGGTTGAGATCATTGATATTACGGGCCACCCGGTCCAAGACAAAATTGTTTGGATGATTGAGTCTGGGGTAATCGACATGCAAGGAGAGAAGAGATTCCGCCCCGATCATCGGATCACGCGTCGTGACTTCATCCACTGGATGTATCAGAATGATGCCAAAGGGATTGAACCGATGTCTCCAAGTCAACCTACGTTTTCTGACGTTGCTTCTGATGATCCGTCCTATGGGATTGTGGAAGGGATGGTTGCCAAACAAAGACTTATGGGAGACCCCGAGGGAACCCTGCGATTAGACGATTTATTAACACGTGAAGAACTCGTTTTGTTGTGGGGAGAGTATGTGCAGCACCGTTCCATTACAGAAAAGGCTGGGCATACATTGAACGCCTTAAAATACGCAAAAGACGGGGATAAGGTAGGAGACGCCTACCGATACGCTGTCGGCGCTTATTTCCCTATGATGAGAACGGTATTCGGCAATACTCCGATTATTAATCCTCAAGTACCGGTCACACGGGCAGAAGCGGTGCAGTGGATCGTTGATACGACTCATCCGTAAGGACCTTCAGAGAGGAGAAGACGGTTTTGTTCAGCAACGAAAGAGGAAGCATTGCGATCCTTGCTCTCTATACGGTTTTAGCTGTTATTGCGGGCACGATGATCATCTCTCACTTCTTTGGGGTTTACGTTGTGAAGAGACAATCTCAGAATGTAGCAGACAGTGCATCACTCGCAGCCGTACAAGTGCTAAAACAGAAGTATGAAGAAGAAATGAAGGATAAGGTAGACTATGTGCTCCATGAATTTTGGGTGGATATCGACTTGGAGATCGCCACCTGCCTAGCAAGCGGTGTGCTTCCTTGTCTAACGAAAGAGGAGCTAGTGGAGCAGAGAATTCAGGACGCTAGACTCAGACAGATGCTGCTAGATCCGACGAGCGAAGTGGAGTGGCTGCTGGTGGTCACGGAACCCTATTTTAGTGGGGAGTTTACAGCTCAGAAGAACGGAGATCGGTTATATGATGTGTGTAGAAGAGAAGCTTCGGCCATCCGAGCTGCCGCTCTTGATCTATCCGTAAGGAATGAGGGAAGCAGCCAGCTTACCTTAACATTTCCTGTCGATGGAGAGCCTAAGGTTCAAGTAAAGGGACATAAGACAATCAACATCGATCAGATTGTAACCTTTAGTGAAGACATTCCTTCTTACTCCGCCGCAGGGTTGCAAACTTCCTTTGACATCGATGTGTCGCACAAGGTACCGTTTGACTTTTAGAGAGGGTTGGATGGGGTTGTGGTGGTCTGGGGTGGCTGGTCTGGCTGGTCTGAATAAGGGGAGGATTTTCCTTTATTTTAGAGGAACGGAGAAAAAAGTGAGATTTAAGCGGAAAGTTTTCCGTTATTCGCTCAAAAGTAGCTCGTTTTCGGGTTAGAGGAGGCATTAACCGGAATCTGTTCCGTTATTCAGGCCCAATTTGGCCACTTGGGAAAAATAGCGGAACATTCTCCGGTTAATTATGGGAAGGGGTAGACCGCCTACCCATCTAAAACTTATCCTCCTCAGCCACCCCAAGTGGTACGCAAGTAGAGACTGCTTCAGCAAGGCTTGGATCTGTGATCTCGATGGTCAGATCGTAAAAGGGAAAAGGCTTGTTATTGTAATCATACAGCTTATATAGATACATTTGAACTTCGTGGAATAGCCGCTCTTTGTTAATTCCTAGTTCACCACTCCAAGGTTCTTGGTGCTTCGCCATGGCTTGCTCAAAAAGCTTAATCGCACCTGTAATGTTGTCGTTGCGGAAATGATGAAGCCCTACTGCAACTTGCAGCAGTCCTTGTAACAGCTTATTCTTCCCCTCAAGCAGCCATAATTCCTCCATCACCTCGTGACACTCATAGTAGTCACGTTCTTCGTTGAAGTAATAGAGGTATTCGATATATAAACGGTCATGCATACGATCATCTCCTCCTCTTACCATTAGACCAAAGAATGAGAAAAAACACAATTTGTTCACAGCCATTAAACTACGTTCGAGGTATAATAAAGGTGTAGTATAAGTGGTAAATAATTCCTTGGGGGAGGATGATGTACATGTTAACCGTATGCTCTAGAATTGCTGTTCCTTATGATGATTCCGAACTAAGTAAGAAGGCGCTGGAGACAGCGATGATGCTTGCGAAGCAGGATGATAGGATCGAGTTAGATATCATTACCGTTGTGCAAGTTCCGACAACTGTTGCTTATTATGGGGTTTATAATGATGATCGCATTCGTGAGGCTCACTTGTCCGCTGCGAAAGAAATGATGAATGCGATAGAGGAAAAGATGAAAGACCTTCCGAATAAGACAAGAACATTCGTGTTAGAAGGAAGCCCAGCCCATACGTTAGTTGATTTTGTAAAACAAAATGATTCTGATCTCATTGTTATGGGTAGCCGCGGATTAAGCGGACTGAAAGAAATGTTCTTGGGCAGCGTCAGTCACTATGTTGTACAGAAGTCTACTTGCCCGGTTTATATCGTAAAATAAAGGGATGCCATAAGGAAAACACAGGTGATGGAACCTGTGTTTTTCTTTTTTTTATCAGCGTGTAAAAAAACACTTTACAAGCACTAAGCAATGCTATATTATTCCAATAGAACCAATTCGACGAATAATCGAAAGGAGATGTGACCATGATGACGACGATGAATTCTACAACAACTCAACCTGTTACTTGTTTTGGTCATTCTCTTCCGGAGTATGGTTATTCATTGAGGGATTGTTAGGCTCTGCCTTGAATGAGGTGCTAGCTTTAATCTATCATTTGATTACCCGGAAGACCTTGGAATATGTCCATTGGTCTTTTTTTGTTCTTATAAATTTGGGTAATAACCATTACTTGGAAGGAGGAGAAGTAAGATGAGTGTAACAGCGACAACGTTTCGGTGCAAATTGATTCAAGAAAAGGTGCTAGACGGCACCTGAATGGGCTTATCTAAATTCAGGAGGGTGTATCCACTATGATGCTTAATTTTATTTTCTTTACATTGATTATCAAGAAGAAGAAGAAGACCGCTCAATCTCGCTATGAAGAAGCAATGTTAACAGAGATGGAGCAAAAGAGGAATCAATTTTTCTCTAACTATAGTTTATAATCTAAAGATAAAACCTAGGTCCTCTTCTTTCAAGATTGGCCTAGGTTTTATTGATTCTTTAAGTCGTTGATTTGCAATTTTGGCAATATCCTTTTAATACCACCTCAGTTGCCATGAATTGGTAAAGGGATGAAACATCGGCAGATGGAATAATTTGAATTTCGGATTCGTCAATGTCCTCCATCTTTCCACAGGAATAGCATAAGAAGTGGTGGTGTGATTTCTCCGCCATCTCGAATCGAGAAGCTTCCCCAAAGTGGTATTCCCTAAGAATTCCCATCTCTTGAAGGGAATGCAGGGTATTATATACGGTGGTAAAAGAAAGGGTCGGGAACTCTTTTTTCATGAACTGATAAATTTCTTCGGCTGTAGGATGGTCTAGCTTAAGTAGAACATTGATAATCGCTAGACGCTGAATCGTGACACGGCCGCCTTTTTCTTTAATTTTTTCGATGACAAGGTCAATCATGTTCTCTTTCATCAGTAGTACCTCCAAATATCTCTAATCACCTAAGCGGTGACGTATCTATTTTATTATCTACTAGTATATAATGTATGTGTAATAATTACAAATAAAAATCCTTTTTAAATCAACCAAAGTATGATTATATTTAACAGATGGGGAAACCTTTAGAGAAGTATTCCCGTTATCCTAAGACAAAATAACCTACCTGTGTCCCTGGTGGAGTAGAAGGGAGCCAACAGATGCGGTCGAAACTCACTCTATTACTGATTCTCTTATCAGGCTTCTTTATGGGGATCTATTACCACTATTTGCTTGAGAAGCTCTCTGCCTGGGCCGCTTTTCCAGAGCTTACTTTTCGCGAAGAATCTGCGTATTGGACGATTGTAACCTATCTCGTGAAGAACTTCTTTACTATTTTATTTACATTATCGATCATCCTCATTGCCTCTATTATTGTATTGGAAAATCGAAATCCCTCAAGGACAGTGGCCTGGCTGGTTATCTTAACGATTTTTCCGATTATTGGATTCATTTTTTATATCTTTGTTGGTCGGAATGTACGGAAAAGACGACGATATAGGGATAAAACGATCGACCTGAACGAACTTCGATATATTATTGATCTTCCTTATGATCTTAATCAGCCACACGATGTAAAAGCGTTAAAATCGAAATCAGATCGAATTGTAAATCTTCTTTTACATAATGCCAGCTCACCCATGACCCGGTTTAATAAGGCTACCATTCTAACGAACGGAGAAGCAACCTTTGAGGCCATGTTTAGGGAAATGGAAGGGGCAAAAAATCACATTCATTTCATCTCCTTTATTGTAAGAGATGATGATATCGGTCAAAAGCTCAAGCAAATCTTTATAGCCAAAGCGAAAGAGGGAGTAAAGGTAAGGGTCATTGTAGATGGGCTGGGCAGTCGAAAGCTCCCTTCTACCTATTTAGATGATCTAAGGGTGGCCGGTGTGGAAGTCGCTATTTTTTCTCCTATCTTGTTTCCCTATCTAAGAAAGGTCAACTACCGTAATCACCGAAAAATTGCAATCGTGGATGGGAAGGTGGGCTTTGTCGGGGGGTTGAATGTTGGAGATGAATACCTAGGGAAGCATAAGCGGTTAGGCTTTTGGCGTGATACGCATATGATGGTGGAAGGGGACAGTGTTTACTTTCTTCAGCTTATCTTTCTCCTGGATTGGAGGTTTACAGCGAATCAGAACATCTATTGTGAGACACACTCTTTTCCTAGTCATGAGATAAAAGAGCAATTGCTGATTCAGATTGCTGCCGGGGGACCTGATTCAGACTGGGAGTACATCTTGAAAATTTATTTCTCTATGATTACTCAAGCGAGTAAAACCGTATATATCACGACTCCTTACCTGATTCCTGACGACAGTATCTTGATGGCCCTTAAGACTGCAGCATTAAGTGGTGTCGACGTTCGTATTGTTGTTCCAGGCATACCTGATCATCTTGTGGTGTTCTGGGCTTCCCATTCCTACTTCACGGAATTAATCGAAGCAGGTGTGAAGATCTATACTTATCAGAAGGGATTTATCCATGCCAAAATCATCATTGCAGACGGGGAAATTGCGGCATTAGGTACAGCGAACTTAGATATTCGCAGCTTTCATCATAATTTTGAGGTAAGTGCGGTGATTTATGATTCACAAGTGGCCAAGCGATTAGAAAAAGATTTCCTCCAGGATCTTACGGATAGTCATGAAGTGAATCTCGACGAGTTTCTCCAAAGACCGATTGGTGAAAAGGTAAAGGAATCTATAGCTAGGCTGATGTCACCGATGCTATAAAAAGAGGCTGGACTCAAAAGAGATTTCGAGGCATCAATCCAAGGTTATGACACCCCGAAATCCGCCTAACTCGATTTTCGGGGCATCAATCCAGGGTTATGACACCCCGAAATCCGCCTAACTCGATTTTCGGGGCATCCATCCGAGGTTATGACACCCCGAAATCCGCCTAACTCGATTTTCGGGTCATCCATCCGAGGTTATGACACCCCGAAATCCGCCTAACTCGATTTTCGGGGCATCAATCCAGGGTTTTGACACCCCGAAATCCGCCTAACCACGTTTTCGGGTCATCAACCCCACGCTTTGAGACTTGAGCCACTAATTAGATCCATAAATAGAGTGAAATGAGGGTGCCCAGAGAGTCGGTATTACCGACCTTTGGGACACCCTCATTTTTAACAGAATTCGACCGTTCCTGCTAGGTTCATCATGGCTCTCATGACTCGGTAGAGCTCATATTGGTCTTGGGCAACAAAAGTCACCATGGTGGTACCGTGTTCATATTTCGTACCTGGCACGATGGCAGCCATCTCCGCTTGTCCGGCATGGGAGAAGTCCACAGCAAGCTCTAGCGGCAACTTGACTTGCATAGGGGAGAGGCCAGGCAGCGAAGCCAAGGCTTGTTTAGTCGTTTCGTGAAGGACTCTCTTGCTCTCTTGAAGAGAGAGACAAGCAGCAGAGGTTCGGGATTGTGCCTTCTTGACTATGGCTGTACTGATTTTAGGAATAAGGGCTTTGGCTTCGTCCGCGATCTGATCGTCTCCAGATACGAAACAAACGGGGACCCCGCAAAGTGCGGCATAGATGGCATTAAAGCCGAACTCACCAACGACTTGATCGTTTACATATAAATTTTTGATGACCCCGGACATCGTATGGCTTAATACCCCTGGAACACCATGACGTGAATGATACCCGATAAAGAGGGCAGCGTCAAAACTAGGATCAAGTCCCTGCATCATGGAGAAATCACGGGGTGACCCGCAAAGAAGGGTAGCCTTGGGATGAAGTTGTTCAATTAAGATGTTCGTCATGCGATAGTGACTGTCTGCTACAAGGATTTCCGTTGCCCCAGATTCCACGGCGGCTTCGATGACAGCATTGACATCATGAGTCATGAGGATTCGTCCTCGCTCATAGTTCTTTCCTTTATCTGGATCGATATAACTTGGATCGACAATTCCTGAGATGCCTTCCATGTCGGCTGAGATAAATAATTTCATAGTTACACCCTTTCATATGTATCTAAAAGAAGGGATATGGTTCCCACATACCTTCCCCATGTGTTCTATTATTCTACGTAAGCCCACTTCAGGTCAACATTACCTAAGCCGTCCATGTACACATCCTTCACATTATCGGCCTTAAGGTAAGAGTAAGTATAGTAATAGATGGGGATGATGGGCATCTCATCCATTAAGATCTTCTCTGCATCCTTCATCAACTGTTGTCGTTTAGCAGAGTCCGTTTCGGTGTACGAATCCTTGATCAACTTGTTGAATGGTTCACTCGTCCAGAGCGTACTGTTATTCCCTTCCGGAACGGTGTATAGCTCAAGGAAGTTAATCGCATCGTTAAAATCACCTAACCAAGCCATTCGAGCCACTTGGAAGTCCTGTTCCTGTACCGCTTCTAGATGGACTTTCCATTCAGAGTTCGTCAAGCTAACCTCTACCCCGAGGTTTTGCTTCCACATATCCTGGATCGCTTGAGCGATCTTAGCATGGGCTTCACCCGTGTTATAGGATAATGTGATAGGAGGCAACTTGTCGTACCCAGCTTCCTTCATCCCTTCGGCAAGGAGTTTTTTCGCTTCTTCTACATTGTGATGTTGGAAGACCCCTTTTTCATTCTCAGGGAACATAGTTGGTGGTACATAAGCCATGGCAGGAAGTTGTCCACCCTGAGTTACATTCTCTACAATCGCCTGTCGATCAACCGCGTACGAGAAGGCCTTGCGAATCTTGGCATTATCGAATGGAGGTTTCTTTGTATTGAACTTATACATATAAGTCCCTGCGATCGGAACGGTGGTCATTTTTCCTTCTTGTTTTAACTGTGGCATTGCTACTGTTGGAAGAGAAGAGAAAGGGGATCCAGCCCAATCTAGTTCACCATTCTGGAACATGCTCAATTCCGTATTCTGGTCTTCGATAATAGCCATCTCGACACGGGTCAACTTTACGGTATCCGCATCCCAATAACTCTCATTCTTCTCGATGATCACTTGGCTTCCGTGCTCCCACTTGGTGAGCTTAAAAGGACCGTTACCGACATAGGTAGCTGCTTGCGCGTGCCAGTTCTTATTGCCTTCCGTTGCTTTCTGATTGACAGGGAAGAAAGTAGCAAAAGCGGTCAGCTCTAAGAAGTAAGGAGTAGGGTTCTCTAAGTGTACAACAAGAGTTTTCTCATCTTCAGCCTTAACCCCTAGCTGATCAAGAGGAAGTTCCTTGTTTTTAACCTTTTCGGCATTGAGAATCGGGTACATCTGATAAGCATATTCGGATTCATTATGAGGATCAAGAGCCCACTTCCAAGCATATTCATAATCATAGGCCGTAACAGGATCACCGTTTGTCCACTTTAAATCACGAAGCTTAAATGTATATGTTTTTAAATCCTCAGAGATCTTAATATCTTCAGCTGCTGCAAGTTGTGGCTTGCCGTCTTGTCCTACGCGGGTTAATCCTTCCATGATGGATTTGAGGATCATAAGGGAAGTCGTATCCGTTGCTTGAGCTGGATGGAGTGTTGGCGGTTCCATGTGAATATTCACTCTCAGCACACTATCCTTCTGAGCAGCTGGTATCTCCGCAGTGCCGCTTGGTTCTGCGGGCTTCTGTTCTGGAGTGGCTTGGTTTCCACCGCTACAGGCAGACAATACCATCCCCATGGACAGCGCGGCGCCCAATATCGTATAGAGCTTCTTCCTCATTAAAGTGCCCCCTCAATTTCTAATTATTTGAAGTTGTCCTCACAATTGGTATTGTAGCAAAATTTATTCCAGAATTTAATAGTTTTTCGTGTTATAGTGGGAGAAATAAAAGTTTTTTAGGGAGGTTAGTGTATGAAACCGTTGATAGGAATCACGGCGTCGTTAGATCATACTCAGATTAGAGTCCAACGTGAGAATAGTGATGCTGTTCTTCAAGCAGGTGGTCTTCCCGTTATTGTGCCTTATATTGAAGATGAGCAGGCTATTCGACAACTTGCTTCCCGTTTGGATGGATTGCTTTTGACAGGTGGAGGAGATATTGATCCCTTTTTGTTTCATGAAGAGCCACTGCCTCACTTAGGATCGATTACTCCAGAGAGAGATTTATTAGAAGTCCTCTTAGTTCGTGAGATGCTGTTTCAAGACAAGCCTATTCTTGGAATCTGCCGAGGGTGTCAAATCCTAAACATTGCAGCGGGTGGCGATATGTACCAAGACATCTATTCACAAAGTGAGAAACCTCTTCTGCAGCATTCCCAGCGAGCTCCTCGCTATCACGTTTCTCATTTCGTTGACGTTCAGAAGGGGACCTTACTACATCGGATCACGGGGGAAGAGAAATTGAAGGTGAACAGCTTTCATCATCAAGCTGTGAGGAAGTTGCCAGAAGGCTTTCGTGTAGCGGCTGCCTCGACGGATGGGATTATTGAGGCTTTTGACAGCCGTGAACACGCCTTCGTTCTAGGCGTTCAATGGCATCCTGAAGATCTGTATGTGAAACATCCAACGATGTTACAGCTATTTCATGCTTTCGTGACAGCCTGTTCCGCCAAATAGACCAAAAAAGGAGCCCTTGTTTAAGGACTCCTTTTTTCCATTCATGTATTCAATTATTATTGAATTCTTTGACCAGAAAGAGCTTGCTCAGCGAATTGAACAAGACGCTTTGTAATTTCTCCACCAACAGATCCGTTAGCACGAGAAGTTTGTTCTGCTCCAAGTTGTACACCAAACTCTTGAGCAATTTCATACTTCATTTGGTCTAGGGCTTGAGCTGCTCCAGGAACTAGCTTTTGGTTTGTGTTACGGCTTTCGTTTTGTTGTTGCATTTGAAATTCCTCCTTGATAGTGGTGTGTAAGATAAGAGAGGTTCAATGCCACTACTTATATCATGTCACGAAACAAGGAGAATATGATTGGGATTTTATTCCAAAATGAAATTTTAATTAGGCGTTGCCGATATCATGTTGTCCTATAATGAGGGTAATGGGCTCCAGATAAACTTTAATAGGCGCATCACTTGTATCTAGGAGACTGATTTCGATGTCTACCACTTTATGCTTCTGAGGTTCGAAGCGAGGATCTACAACAATCTCAAATCCCTTTAATCCAAGGGCGTGCGTCACAAAGGTCACTCCGGGAGAAATGTAAGGTAAGTTGTACTCCCCATGAAGATAGTGGTTTTCCGCCATGATTTCATTATTAAAGTCGCGCAGTGTAACAGGCTGTAGAACGATATAGTTCATAATCAAATTCCTCCCTTTTGTATCTACCCTGTTTAATTCGAAGGGAGAAGTGTCGATTCCTGCTGATCCATATTGCATGATTTGACTAATTTGTGGAGAATCTAATAAGAAGAGGGTAAACACCCTCTTATACTGTAATTATTGTAAAATACGGTGTAACATCGCTGCGGTTTCCGCTCTAGAAACCGTCTGGTCAGGACGGAAAGAGCCATCCTGGTAACCTGATAAGATTCCAGCTTGTTGCAGCTTTACAATATCCTCTCTTGCCCAGTGTTGATGGATATCGGAAAAGGAGGATTCTGTCCCGTTTTTCGGTGTGACAGCGAAGCTTCGAGCTAAGGCAGCAGCAAACTCGGCTCGGGTAATGGGATGAGCGGGTCGGAACGTCTGATCTGGGTAGCCTTTCATCATCCCATAAACCGAGATGGTGCTGACATAAGGGAAGGACCAACGGGATGCGGAAACATCCTTGAATCCTCCGTCTTTTTTAATATCAAAACGTAAAGCTTGAGTAAGCAGCGTAGCCACTTCTTCTCTTGTAATCTGTTGCCCTGGACGGAAGGTATCATCGGAATATCCTCGAAGCAGCTCTCGATCTTTCATGGCTAGGATATCTTTCTTCGCCCAATGACTGGCGATATCACGGAAGGGCTGGTTGCCCGGTTGCAGTGCCGTCCAGATTCGAGTATCTTCTTGCCCCAAGTGCCAAGCTCCCCAACCTTTCAACTGATATTTCTCCACCAGCTTTATTCTTTCTAGTATCGTGTCTGCGTTATCAAACCAAATTTCATACTTTTTTCCTGAAGCTTGATCCGTAAATTTAGACTTCATCGTGCTATTTACAGCATCGTATTCCATAGTCGCATTGTTTTTATTCATTAGATTCATGGCCACAGGATAGTGGATTCCGTGTCCTCTATTCGTCTCTGTCCAGTATCTTCCATAGAACGGAACTCCTAATACGATTTTCTCCTTCGGCATTTTTTTAATAAAGTATTTCACGGACTCTTCAACCCAAGGCAAACCTGCTACCGGTCCCTCAGGACCATTAGGATAACTCTGGTCATAACCCATGATAAACACAACATCCACAATCTTTCCTATAGCTTCAAAATCATACGAACCGACCCAGCCCTTTGTGGTATCAAAGCGAGCAGGGGCTACGGCAATACTGACCGTTTTGCCATGAGGCTTCAGCTTATCTGTGAGCCTCTTGAGGAATTCCGTTTGTAGGTCTCGCTCAGCATAGGTTAGATTTTCGATGTCAATATTGATCCCATCAAGATCGTTTTTAAGTACCGCGGCGGCAAGGTCATCCGCTAGCTTAACTCGGTTTGCCATCGCCTGAATTCCCACTTGCTGATCCCAGTGATTACTTATAAAGGGGGTAATCCGATATCCTTTTTTCTTTGCATAAGCCACAAAGTCTGTATCGACATTGACAACAAGTTGTCCGTCTTTCGTTAAATTAAAGTAGTTGGGAATAAGAGTTCCCACTTGACCGTTGGTCTGTTCGAGTTGTTTTTTATATGTATTTGAGGTAGCGCCATATAAGTAGATTAAGTTATGATGATTGGGTGACTGGGCAGATAGCGTTGTACTTGTTAAACTAAAAATAATGATAAAGAGACTGGCAAACCATTTAATCATTCTGACCTCCCTGGATGTTAGTAACTCTATCATATAAGAGGTGGGAGTAAGGGTCACCCGGAAAAAATAGGAAGTGCAAGCGTATTCTAGGAAATGGAGTGAAAAAAGTGTTTAAATTTACAAAAATGCACGCATTAGGGAATAATTACATATACATCAACTGTTTTGAGGAGACATTGCCGGAGTCGGAACTCCCTAATATAGCAATAAAAGTTTCTCAAGTGAATACGGGAATTGGCTCTGATGGAATGATCTTGATTTGTCCGTCCCATCAGGCTGATTTTCGTATGAGAGTGTTTAATAATGATGGCTCTGAAGCGAAGAACTGCGGCAATGGATTGCGTTGTGTCGCGCGTTATGTCTATGATCGCGGCCTCACGAGGAACACAAGATTCACCATCGAAACCTTAGGCGGCATGGTAGAAGCTCAGATCAACCTTCAAGATGAGTTGGTTACTTCGATCACGATTGATATGGGGAAACCGAGACTACAAAAAAAGGATGTTCCGATGCAAGGAGATCCTGAGTCTCATACGATTCATGAGGTTTGGAATTTTGAACACGGAGAATTCGCCCTAACCGCTTTATCCATGGGAAATCCTCATGCGGTCATCATCGTAGATGATGTAAACGACATTGACGTGGCTAGGATTGGCAAGGAGATTGAATTTTCTCCTTTATTTCCGGAACGTGTAAATGTAGAGTTTATTCAGATGTTGAGTCAAGACGAAATCGATTTCCGTGTGTGGGAGAGGGGATCAGGCATTACTCAAGCCTGTGGTACGGGTGCCTGTGCAGCCGTGGTAGCTGGAGTCCTTAACCAAAGATTAGAGAAGAATAGGCCTGTAACGGTTCATCTATTAGGTGGAGATTTAGAGATTGTCTGGAAGGATGATGACCGGGTATTTATGAGCGGGCCAGCTGAATTTATAGCTGATGGTGTATTTTATTTGACCTAAATCTCGCAGCCTGTACATATACTGTACCTGAGGTGAGAAGGATGAAAGAACGACATTCATCGAATGCTATGCAGGGTTTAACCTTGCTAGTACTCGTCGTTAATCTTGTGTTAGCTGTTGCTATACTGGCTCCGGAGGGACATTTTCACCCCAGAAATGTACTCGATAGCTTAGAGCGGGAAGCTGTTACTTCCCCGTATGAAATCGGAATGTCGTCTCCCCAGATGATCCTGGAATGGAAGCCTGTCAGACAGTTTAACGATGGCGAATGGAGAGTTGAGGAATTTCAAGAATACGAGATTTATCTCAGTTCTGAAGGTCAAATTCTAAAGGAGATTCCGACATCTCATTTTAACTACGTAAGATATTGGCGTTATTAACAAGATTATGTTATTATTAACGGATGAATGTACATACTGCAAGGAGGAAAGAGGCAGATGACAATGGATGCCGTTAAAAACGGACCGGTAGCAAAGAAATCGGAAGTGAAAGCTTACGAAGAATTTGTGGTCGGCAGCCGTAATGCTGTTTGGTATATGGACTACGTAACAGAGGTTCAACGATTAGAGAAGGAAGACCCTACGCTACTTGAGCCAAGTGAATGGACAAAGGCTAAATTAAAACTGAAGCTTCAAGGTTATATCGCTTATCGTTAATGACAATAAACGAAAAGTTTTTTAGGGAACGCCGCTTATGCGGCGTTTTTCGTGTATAATGGAAGTGCAAAGTTGGACACGCAGGAAGGATGATGTTCCTTGAAGCTGGAACTAAGAACAAGAATCCAAGCTAAAGAGGTCTGGAAGATGTTAGAATATTGGGTCAAGGAGCCTGCTCTACAGAAGCACGAGGAACACTGTGAGTGGCTGGAGGATACGGTATTCCATACAAAGGACGGGTTAGAAGATGTAACGGATAAGTTGCAGAATCCCCCGGACTATTTATTTTATATGATATATGCAGGAGAAGAACATGTTGGCTTTGTTGAAGCTTTCTCTAGGCCCTTTGATTTCTTCGGTCTATCTATTGATATTACGTCCATCTGCATCTTTGACGAATATCGAGGAAGAGGATATGTCCGCGCCGCATTAGAAGCCTTAATTAACCAACTGTTTGATACCTTTCCTAATGCCAGACATATTAGCTGTCAGACGGGGCTCGAGAATCTGCCCATGGTCAGGCACTTGACTGAACTAGGGTTTGTTCGTAAAGACTCCACCAAGGTGGGTGTCATCTTCCTATATGAAAGGGATAAGTAATTCTCTTTGTTTTTGAAGCTCCTCGCACGGAGCATCTTTTTTTTTTAGGGTGACCTTCTGGTATAATAAGGTCATGATTTCAGGGATGGAGTTCTGCACATGATGATGCTGCATGGTACATATACAACAAACCGGATGAATGAGGAGTACGCCTTTTCCATCTCGGCTCAGCATGAGGACGCACGCGGTGAGATCCCCTATACCATTCGGGAGCTGTTACTCGACATGGGAGGGGAAGAAGACGAGGATAAGCAAACGATTCATCTCCCTCGTATTCGCATGGCCGAAGGGCTAAGTGAACTGTCTGTTCAGAGAATGGAAGTGTCAGCTGAACTTGCCTTTTGGATTCGGGTAAGTGAATGGGTGATCACGCTCGCAGCTAAGGGATACTTTTTTCCATGTTTAGTGCGAGAGGAAGACCGTTACTATTCGCTATGGAAATTAATGGGCCATGAACCAAAGGAAAAAGAAGAATTAGACGGATGGATCGAACAGGGTAAGCCTCATGTATCCGAACAAGAGGCGGACGAATGGATTACCTCCTTCGTCCATGACATCATGGATGGATGGGTCCGCCAAGTCATTAATACGAAATTTTCTCTTAAAACCAGCCAACTTGGCAAACTCTTAAAGTTTAAGCCTTTTTACCTCCATGAGGAATGGATGCATCGTTTATGTATGGAGGAGCATGTTGGCGGGGAGGGACCAAGGTGGGAAGAGCTCTACCAAGCTTACCGGGAATGGACATCGAAAAACGAAGATCAACGGAAGGAATCTGGCGGATTGGCTTTTCGATTAGAGCCGTCTGATCACCCCAACGAGTGGAATTTACGGTATTTCTGGTCGAATCGGGGGGCGCAACTTCGCGCCTATTCGGAATTAGAGCATTTTGAAGATCGCCATCTGTATATCAAGCAGCTAGCGCATGCTTCGAGGGTCTTCGAGGGATTAGAGACGCTAGCGGAGGAAACCCTGATCGGTTGCAGGCTTTCGATACAGGAGGCCTATCGGTTCTTTAAGACCTTTGCACCAGAACTGAGAGAACAGGGGTATCCTGTCTATGTTCCTGCCTCCTTGATTAAGAATAAGCGCAATAAATTAAGGATGAATATTCAGTATCAGGATCAATGGGACAGCGGAGGCATGGGCTTAGACTCCTTGCTTCATTTTGATTTTTCCTTGGCCATAGGCGATCATATGCTCACCCCAGAGGAGTGGGAACAGATGTCCTCCGGGGTGTATCCGCTTTATCAAGTGGAAGGAGAATGGATTGAATTAAATCCGGATGAGTTGAAGAGGTCGGCGAGCTGGATTCAGAAGGAATTAAAGAAGAAGACCTTAACGCTGCGAGATGTCTTATTTCTGCATGCGGCCATGGATGATGAAGAATTCGCTCCGGTGGAGATCGAATCTTCCCACTTTGAAGGATGGTTAGAGGAGTGGTTTACCCTCGTAGGCAAGGGGCATGATTCCTTTCCTTTGCCAAGGGAGTTTGAAGGAGAATTGCGACCTTATCAGAAGATTGGAATGTCCTGGCTGATTCATTTGAGGAAGTGGGGCATGGGTGCCTGCTTAGCAGATGATATGGGGCTAGGTAAAACCGTACAATTTTTAGCTTATTTAGCTTATTGTAAAGAGCAAGAATGGGTGAAGAAGCCTTATTTACTGATTTGTCCCACTTCGGTCCTTGGCAACTGGCAAAAGGAAATCGAGCGCTTCGTCCCTGGTCTTGCTGTTTATACCCATCATGGGGCCGATCGACTATCGGGAGAAGACTTCAGGAAAAAGGCAGAGCGCTATGATTTGGTGATTACGACATATTCTCTGGTCCAGCGTGACACCCAAGACTTGATCGCTATGGAATGGGATGGTGTGGCCTTAGATGAAGCGCAGCACATTAAGAATATGGGTTCGATTCAATCGAAGGTGATCCGACAGCTGTCGGGGGAACACCGAATTGCTTTAACAGGTACCCCCATCGAAAATCGAATAAATGAATTATGGGCTATTTTGGACTTTCTAAATAAGGGTTTTTTAGGAGCCCAGACGATTTTTCGACGACAATTTGTGTTGCCTATCGAAAAAGAGGGGAATAAGAAGCGCTTAGATACCCTCAAGCGTTTAGTGAATCCCTTTATTCTTAGACGCTCAAAATCAGACCCGGCGGTGATCCAAGATCTTCCTGAGAAGATGGAGAAGAAAGAGTACTGCTATCTTTCCCCGGAACAGGCTGTCCTGTATGAGCGAGTTGTTGAGGAATTGCTCAAGAAAGAAACAGGTAAGAGTGGACTAGAACGAAAAGGGCTGATCCTGGCTTCGATTTCAAAATTAAAACAAATTTGTAATCATCCTGCTTTGTTTATGCGAAGGGGAACTCTTGGGGGTATGCGTTCAGGAAAGCTGACAAGACTTCAAGAGTTGCTTGAAGAGATGTTTGCGGAAGGAGATCGCGTCTTGTTATTTACTCAATTTGCCCAGATGGGCCATCTCCTGAAGCGTGAATTGGAGGAGAAGTGGAAGTCGCCCGTGCCTTTTTTGTATGGGGGATTATCTAAGGATCAGCGTGATGCGATGATTGAAGAGTTCCAACAGCCAAGCGGCCCCCCTCTATTTCTCCTCTCCTTAAAGGCGGGAGGAATTGGATTGAATCTTACTCGGGCTAATCGAGTGATACACTTTGATCGCTGGTGGAATCCTGCTGTAGAGAATCAAGCGACGGATCGAGCGTTTCGAATCGGCCAGACCAAGACGGTTCACGTCCATAAATTCGTTTGTTTAGGAACGATCGAAGAGAAGATTGACCTGATGATTGAACGAAAAAAAGAATTGGTATCGGACATTATGGGTCAAAGCGAGGCTTGGATTACGGAGCTTTCTACTCACGAACTGCGTGAATTGCTGGCTCTTCGAAATGAATTGCTGGAGGATTAAGGTGTGACAAAGAACAGTTATCCTTGGTTTATTAAGAATTGGCTCCACTACTGGGAGAAGAAGAGCTTGGTTTCTCGGTGGAACAAGGCAAGAGCACTCTCCAAGCAAAAACAGGTTACGAGTCAAGAGATTTCTCGAGGTCGATTGGTTGCTCAGGTGTCTGGAAGTGAAAGGCACTTGGTTACCATTCGATCCCAAACTTTAGAAGAAGAAAAGGTGCAGGCGATTGTCGGGTGTTATCTGCAACATCCTGCTTACGTTATGAAGTTGTATCAAGGTGCCGTAACAGAGGAAGAGGCTATGGCGTTTCCTTTTTCTTTGGGCTTAAGTACACCGGCTTTCATACCCACTTGCAGCTGTGCTGAACCGGGAGGGCTTTGTGTCCATATTCTCGCCTCGGTTTGGGCTGCTGCAGACCAATGCAGCGAGGATCCCGCTCTCTATCTTACGTTGTGCGGCATCCCTTGGGAAGAAGTTCTCGAAGGGCATGCCCAGAGTTTAAGAGGGCTGGAAGGAGGGGCAAAAGAGGGCTTCAAGCTGGTTCCGATCCCTGAGAAGAAATCCTCTTCAGAGGGCAGGAAGAAGGAATTGGTTACTCCTCCGTTTTGGACTTCTCCCTTTCCTTATGTGTTTATTATGCAAGAGATCTATGCCAAAGTGATGGAAGAGGCAAGACAGCAATCCAGATAATCTTATAAAACAGCACCTTCTCACCTATTTAATTTCTAAACATAGACATAGGGAGGAGGTGTTTTTTGTGGGCGAATTTTCGTCTTTTTTTCAGGAGTTACTCGTCCTGTATAGTATAACGGCTATAGGGATAGCAGCAAAAAAAAGCTCGATCTTAGATCCGTCTGCTGATCGGGCGATCACCCAACTAGTCCTCTATATTACGCTGCCTGCGCTCATCCTCTATTCCATGGATTTTCCCCTTACTAACGAGCTTGTTGTACAGCTGGCTTGGTTATTATTCTTATCTTGTTTGGCTTTAGGGTTAGGTTGTATGCTGGCTTGGCTATGGGTGAGGAAGTACAGATTACCTGAATCAAGACAAGGAGTCTTCCAAGGGTTAATGGTGTTTGGAAATCAAGGGTTCTTAGGATATGCCATCTGCTTTGCACTCTTAGCAGAATCAGGGATTGCTTTTGCCGCTCTGTTCAATTTGCCTTTCCTTGTCCTGATTTGGACGTACGGCATCTATCTGATGGCGAAGTCAAAGGATTCTTTTTCTTGGAAAACCCTCTGTCTGAACCCAGGAGTCCTAGCCACGTTAGGCGGACTCTTGTTCCTCTGCATTCCTGCTGCCTGGCCCTCTCCCTTTTCCTATCTACTCCACAGTCTAGGTTCAACTACTATTCCCTTATCGATGGTGTTACTTGGAAGCTTACTAGGAAATCTACGCTGGGAAGAGGTTGTTCGGTTAGGAAAAGATCAGCATCTATGGGTGGCAACAGGCGTGAAGCTCCTGCTTCTTCCTCTTCTTTTATTCCCTTTTACCTATCTTGGTGTTCATCCTGAAGTGCTGATGGTAGCCGTGCTTTTGACGGGGATGCCGTCGGCACCCACAACCCCGTTGTTCGCCCAAAAATACGGAGGCGATGCGAGTTTTGGTTCGATAGGGGTAATGATTTCGACGGTTCTGGCCTTCGTCACCATTCCTCTTTTATACCTTCTGCTTGTCAGGTTTTCCTAGCCTATTGGAACAAAAACAATTAACATAGGTTAGAGAAGAATGGGACAAAATGGGTAGAAAAGGAGTAGGACTAGACTAATGGCTTTCGGTATTAAGCGTGAAGAATTGAATCTCTGGAAGCAGCGTGTGGCTGCTGGAGAAGTGGCATTTCTAACTCATTACTGGCAGCACCCTCGTTTTCCAGAGATGAAGACGGTGACAAAGGCAGGATGTGCGGATATAGAAAGATTAATTGCGTGGGGGATGAAGTACGACTTGAAGAAAGAGTGGATTCATCAACGATTGGGCTATCCCCATTTTGATTTACTAGGAGAAAGACAGCAAGTGATACTTGAGAGTGAAGGATTACTCGATCATCTAAAACGCTTTCGAATTTTGTAATTGTTTTACATAAAATGGTATACTCCTTCTTTTTTTCTGATAAAATGTATCAGGCCACAAGAAGGAGGAATCAACGATGAAGGCCGATGCGGTATTTGAAGGAGGGGGAATTAAAGGGCTAGCCTTCTTGGGGGCAATCGAAAGAATGGAGGAAGCAGGGTATCAATGGGAGCGGATTGCGGGCACGTCAGCGGGGTCCATTATAGCCACGATGCTGGCTGCTGGTTTTACGGGAAAAGAAGTGTCGCGTCTATTCCTGCAATTCCCCTTTGATCAGCTTGAACGTAGGAAAGGAATTTGCCGCATCCCTTATCTAGGGCCGTGGGCAGGTTTGACCTTGTATAATGGCATCTATAATTTATGTACTCTTGAAGATTGGTTGAATGCCCACCTTCGCCAGATTGGGAAGATGACTTTTGGAGATCTACCAAAGGATCGATTAAAAATTGTGGCGGCTGATGTTACGCAAAACCGCATGTGTATCTTACCTGATGACTTACCGCAATATGGAATAAACCCGGCCACATTCCCTTTAGCACGAGCAGCTCGGTTGAGTTGTTCCATTCCCTTCTTTTTTAGACCCTTGTGTCTTCAGGGTAATGTTATAGTAGATGGAGCGATACTAAGCAATTATCCGATCTGGATCTTTGATGATAAAGACCAACCTCGTTGGCCAACCTTTGGGTTTCGTCTACCTGGGAAAAGCAAGGACAGGACAACTAGCAGATTGAAAGGACCGTTGCATTTAGCTGTGGAATTAGTTCGGACGATGATGGATGGTCACGATAACCGATATATAGATAAACATAGTGCAGCACGCACCATCTTTATTGAAGGTATTGAGGTGGGGGTTACGCAGTTTAAGCTCTCCACTGAGGAAAAACAGAAGCTCGTTGCATTGGGGAGACAATCCGCTGAACACTTTCTTGCCAAGTGGAGCTTTGAGCAATATATTAAGATGTATCGACCAAGGAAGAAAAAGATGATCTAAAAAATAGAAGCCGTCGTAAAGAGGAACCCCTCTCACGTGACGGCTTAAAGGTTTAAAGGTCACAAGTGACATTCCAGCTATTATCTCCTACATCACCCGATTGTCTGCTAAACTGGACTTCGAGTAATCCGTCCTTATAGACGGTCTGGACTCCGCTGGCCATAACGGGGACGGGTAGCTGAATTTTGCGCTGAAATGAACCGTAATTGCGTTCCTTGGATACCTGGTATTCGGACAAGTCATGTCCTTTAATTTTCCCTTTAATGGATAAGAGGCTTCCCTGAGAAATAGATAGCTTTAAGCTATTCCGATCAAGGCCAGGTATTTCACAGCATACAATCACTTTGCTCAAGGTCTGAAAGATGTCGACTGGAAGATTAGCTGGGTTGTGTCTCGACACGGGTGGCGTGCTCTCGGTTTCTCCATCATGGGGAGCTGGGGTTGCATACGAGGAAAGCTGACCTAGATTATTCCAGAACTCATGATTAAAGATATCTTGTACCTGATGAAGGGCTGACCAAGGATTTTGGTTGGTCCAGTTCAATTTTGATAGTTTTTCGGTAGCTTCATGCAAATTCCGTAGGGGATCGTTCATTTCTTTCATATGGATGTTATCCCTCCTTCTGTTGACATCTTATTCAACAGAGGATCTAGGCGTTTATCTTTAAGTGGATATAAGTTTTAGGGGGCAAAAACGAAAATGAAGAACTACCCAATGATGATGAAGCTAACCGGGCAGCGTCTCGTGGTTATAGGAGGCGGGCGGGTAGCCGAAAGAAAAATTAGGGGATTCGTGAACACAGGAGCGGAAATAACGGTGATAAGTCCTGAATGTACGGATTCGATTAAGAGCTGGGCCGCTCTAGGCAAACTGAAGTATATCGCGCGTGAGTTTCAGGAAGAAGACTTGCACGGGGCGTCCTTCATTATTGCTGCGACGAATGATCCGGAGGTGAATGTTCAGATCTATCAGGCTAAGCGCGCTTATCAATGGATCAATGTGGTAGATCGCCCGGACCTATGTACGTTTACCGTTCCTTCTCTTGTCACGAGAGGGGATCTACAGATTGCCATTTCCACCGGGGGGAAAAGTCCAGGATTGTCTAGGAAGATGCGTAAGCAGATGGAATCTTGGATTGGGCAGGAATATGGAGAGTACCTTGAGTTTCTGGGCCAACAACGAAAAGAAATCTTAGGGCTTGACCTCTTGCCTGATGTTAAAAGGAGTTTGCTTACAGCCATGTTAGATGACCGTTTTCTACAGTGGACAAAAGAAGGCAATCTGGAGACAAGGAGCAAAGAAGCCGCAAGGCTGATGAGCCAAGCGATACAGACAAGCAGAGGGTCATTGCAATAAGTTAGCCTCTTTATCGTTCTAATTCCAACTTAACTTATAGGAAAAAGAAGAATGTATTGACAATAGGCAAGTTATAAAATATATTATTCTTATCTAGTAAGTCGGAATTGAGAAGAGGAGGAATGGACATGGTAAGACAGAAAATGAGAAAATGGGTGAAAGTATTATTCCTTCCCTTCATGTGCATGGCATTAGATTTAAGTTACAATGAATTAGAGCGTTTATGGACCAAGTAGATAGGGAGGAAGGGCATTGGTGAAAACAGGAGTACTTGTGATCTCACATGGATCACCTGATCAAGGTTGGATCGATCAGATTGAGATGTCGGTTCGGCAAGCTGCCATCGATCTTCCTGTGGAGACAGTTTATCTTGAGGCGGTCCCTGGTAAATCGATTGAAGAGGGGATTCAACGTTTGGAGAGGAGCGGAATTAATTGTATTCTAACAGTCCCGCTCTTTCTTACAATGGGAAGTACTCATCTTCATGAAATCCAATATGCTCTCGGACTTATTCCTCGTTCCCCTATTCCCACAGATCTAGAAGTGATCCCCTCTAAGGCGAGATTCATCTGGTGCTCTCCTCTAGAGTCTCATCCGTTGGTAAAGGAGATTCTGATAGAGAGGATTAGATCATTAAGTATGGATCCTTCACGAGAGAGCTTGCTGTTGATTGGTCATGGGAGTGAAGTGGAAGGATTCCACCAGCGATGGGAACAATTAATGAGTACGCTTATCGATGATATAAAGGAACGTTTTGGGTTTAGGGAGGTGTCCTATGCGACCTTCCACCCCGATCGGATTCGCGAGCGAGCAGGTGAACTGTCGAAGAAAGGCAGGTTGATCGTTGTTCCCTTTTTCCTTAGTGAGGGATACTTCACGAAGATCGCCATTCCACGACGTTTGCAAGGGGTAGAATCTCACTATTCAGGGGAAGCGCTTCTTCCGCATCCACTTATTTCGACGTGGTTGACCGGAACGGTGAAGGACGCTAAGGATAGGTTGAATGGACTTGCAGAAAAGAATTGAGGATTTCCTCTTTTCTTTTTGATCATAAACCCGAGTATTCGTATATGAAAATAAAAATATAAGGAGAGGAAAGCATGACGGTTTCTTATCATGGGTTAACTGATGAACAATATGAACAAATCAATGCGGAACTTGAGCAAAAGGACGCACTGGATGTTCTAAGATGGGGGTACCAAACCTTTCAAGATGATTTGGTCTATGCTTGCAGCTTTGGAGCGGAAGGAGTCGTCTTGATTGATCTGATTTACAAAGTCCGAAAAGACGCAAAAATTATCTTCCTTGACACCCATAAGCACTTTAAAGAAACGTACGAGCTCATTGATCGGGTCAAGGAGAGATATCCTGAGCTGCGGATCGAGCTGTTAGAGTCTGAACTAAGCCTTGAGCAACAAGCGCAGCAATATGGAGATGAACTCTGGAAGACTAAGCCTGATGTATGTTGTCAGATTCGCAAGGTGGAGCCGCTTAACCGCGCTTTACAAGGCTCACGTGCCTGGCTGTCGGGTTTGAGAAGAGAACAGTCTCCGACACGTGCGAACACGCAATTTGTGAATAAGGACCGTAAATTTGAGTCTCTTAAGCTTTGTCCTCTGATCCACTGGACATGGGAGGACGTATGGAACTATATCACGCTTTATCAGCTAACTTATAACGTGCTGCATGATCAAGGCTATCCGAGTATTGGCTGTGAAACCTGTACGTTGCCGGTCGAGGGTGGAGGAGATTCAAGAGCTGGTCGTTGGGCTCAAACGAAGAAAACAGAGTGTGGATTGCATCTATAATAAAACAGAAAATTAGGAGGAGAAACCTATGAGTTTAAGTCAACCACATGGTGGAGAATTGATCCACCGCATCGATTTGGAGTTCGATTATTCCAAGATTACAAAAGAAGTGGAACTTGATGGCTTTGCTTTGTCTGATCTAGAACTCATTGCAATTGGGGCCTATAGTCCGATTACAGGATTCTTAACAGAGAAGGATTACATATCCGTCGTGGAAAACATGCTCCTAACCAGCGGACATATCTGGAGTATCCCGATTACCCTGCCGGTAACAGAAGAGAAGGCGGCTGCCCTTGAAATGGGGGATCAAGTCAAGCTTGTACATAATGGAGTCGTTTATGGTGTGCTGGACCTTGAAGATATCTATCGCCCGGATAAACAGAACGAGGCGGAAAAGGTCTATCGCACGACAGATTCGGCTCATCCAGGTGTAAAGAAAATGCTTGAGAGACCTGACGTTTACATCGGCGGTCCCATTGTGATGGTGCGTCGACCAGAAGTCAATCAATTTAAAGAGTTTTATCTAGACCCAGCGGAGACAAGAACGGTGTTTGAGGAAAAAGGATGGAAAACTGTGGTCGGCTTCCAGACGCGAAATCCTGTCCATCGTGCCCATGAATATATTCAGAAGTGCGCGCTCGAGATTGTCGATGGATTGTTCTTAAATCCACTCGTCGGTGAAACCAAGTCTGATGATATCCCTGCTGATGTGAGAATGGAAAGTTATCAGGTATTGCTTGAGAACTATTATCCAAAGGATCGAGTATTTCTCGCTGTTTTCCCTGCTGCGATGCGATACGCCGGCCCACGTGAAGCCATCTTCCATGCTATGGTACGTAAAAACTATGGCTGCACACACTTCATCGTAGGTCGAGATCATGCGGGAGTTGGCAACTACTACGGTACCTATGACGCTCAGCTGATCTTTCATCACTTTACTGCCGAAGATCTTGGTATCCAACCTCTGTTCTTCGAGCACAGCTTCTTCTGCAAGAAGTGCGGCAACATGGCTTCTACCAAGACCTGCCCGCATGGTGCCGAGGATCGGTTGATTCTTTCCGGGACTAAGGTCCGAGAGATGCTCAGCAACGGGGAAATTCCTCCACAAGAATTCAGTCGCAAGGAAGTTGTAGAGGTCTTAATTCGCGGGATGCGAGTGGAGTCTTATTCGTAGAAACGAGGAGGAGAAAAGATGACAAAACAAGCGGCAACTCATATTGTATGGCATAACGCCACCATCGGAAAACAAGATCGTCAACGCTTGAATGGTCACCGCAGCTGCGTGCTCTGGTTTACCGGATTATCGGGAGCGGGAAAATCGACCTTAGCGAATGCGGTAGAGAAGCGATTATATGAGATGGGGTTAAAAAGCTATACCCTTGATGGGGATAACGTTCGTCATGGGTTGAATAAGGATCTAGGATTCTCAGCGGATGACCGGAAGGAAAACATTCGTCGTATCGCAGAAGTATCAAAGCTGTTCGTGGACGCTGGAATTATTGCGATTACCGCCTTTATCTCGCCATTTCGTGAAGATAGACAAGTAGCTAGAGATCTATTAGAGACGGGCGAGTTCGTCGAAGTCTATGTGAAATGTTCTCTAGATGAGTGTGAAAACCGTGATCCAAAGGGGCTCTATGCCAAAGCGAGAAAAGGTGAAATCCCCGATTTCACGGGAATATCCTCCCCTTACGAAGAGCCTGTAGCTCCTGAGCTTGTGGTTGAAACGGATCTGCTCACGATTGAACAGAGTGTCGACCGTGTGATCCTATATCTTCAATCTCGATCCATTCTATCTTAAAGACCGGTGATCCGGTCTTTTTTCTTTTCCATCAATAGGAAAGTATGCTAAGGTTAAATAAAAGAAATAATGGAGGGGCGGTGTGGTCATAAGCGGAGAATTTTCCTTTATATTCAAAGTGGACCGTTTTTCGCCCTAAATAACGGAAAGATTTCCGTTTATTCTCTCCTTTTCTAAAGAAATAGGGGTCTTGGTTGAAGATAACGGAAACATTTACGCCTATTTTGGCCCTCTTTCTAGCGATTTTTAAAATAGGGGAAAATCCTCCTGCTATTTATCAACTCTCAGTTCGGACGACTAGCCATAAGTTAAAATATATGGTATTTTGTTTTAAAACATTGGATTATTCAGAAAAGAAAAGGTAGGGGTGCAAGTATGAGATATCCTTTTGCAGACCGTGTAAAAATGTTTAAATCTTCAGCAGTTCGTGAACTCCTTAGTATTATTCAACAAGGAGATGTGATTTCTTTTGCCGGAGGGCTTCCGTTTGAAGATTATTTTCCTATAGGTGAGGTTGAGAAGGCGTATCAGAAGGTATTTGCTTCAGGTAAGAGCTCTTTGCAATATGGTCTTACAGAAGGCTACTTGCCTCTTCGTTCGTGGTTAAGCGACTCCATGAAGACTAAGGGAATTGAGTCGAAGGCGGATAATATTCTTCTAACCACCGGCTCTCAGCAAGCGATTGATCTCTTTACTCGTGTGATGATCTCACCTGGTGATGTCATTCTGACCGAAAATCCTACTTATTTAGCTGCCATTCAGGTTTTCCAATCTTTCGAAGCTCAGATTGTCCCGGTGGACGGGGATAAAGACGGGATGGATCCAGAAGATCTAGAACAGAAGATGAAAAAGCTTCGACCTAAGTTTGTTTATGTGGTTCCGACCTTCTCGAATCCTGAGGGGAAAGTGTGGAGCAATGAGAGAAGAGAGCATCTGCTTAAGCTTGCCTACAAGTATAATGTTCTCATATTCGAGGATGATCCGTATGGCGAGATTCAGTTCAAGCAAGACCAGACCTACACTCCATTAGCAGCTATGGATGAAGGAAGAACACACGTCATGTATACGAGCACCTTTTCTAAGACGGTCGTTCCCGCTTTAAGAACGGGTTGGGTGACAGGTCCATACCAAGTCATTCGCATGATGGCTCAAGCCAAGCAATGTGCAGATCTTCATTCCAGTTCACTTGATCAGCAGGCCCTTTACTACCTCGTGGAGGATTTTGATCTAAAAGGTCATATTGAGATGCTTCGGGTCGAGTATTACCAGCGAATGACGATCATGCAAGATTACCTTAAGAGCATCCCAACTTCCTCCATCTCTTGGGTAGAACCTCAAGGGGGGATGTTCCTTTGGGTTACGTTGGATGAACAGGTGGACACCACTCAATTGCTAATGGAAGCGGTGAAGAATGGGGTAGCCTTCGTTCCTGGGGCTCCGTTCTATGTGGGTAATCCGCAACTGAACACCCTGAGACTCAACTTTACTCATTCCACTCCCGAAAAGATTAAGCTAGGGATGGATCGATTAGCTTTGGTTCTTAGCAAGTTGCAATCAGGCACAGAATCTCCGATAATCGTTTAATTCGGCATGGGAGAATAACGATAAAATGATAAAATTACAAGATGTACATTTTATTCGTCATGATCGCTCGATTTTAAGTCATATTGAGTTGAACATGCGAAAAGGAGAGCAATGGATTATCCTTGGGAAGAACGGGTCAGGGAAGACGACGTTGTTAGAATTAATCGCAGGGTACCAGTTTCCGAGCAAGGGTACGGTGGAGGTAAATGGGTATAAGTATACCGAGTGCGATGTGCGAGAAGCGCGAAAAAAGATTGGATATATTAGTCAAACCTTATTAGAAAAGCTGACGCTAAGAGATCCAGTCTGGGAAGTGGTAGCCACAGGGGAGTATGGCTATTTGCGATTCTATGAACCTGTTCCTGACACGGTTAAAGAAAAAGCGATTCACTTATTAGAGTCCGTCCGCATCGCTCATCTGAAGGATCACCCGCTGGGCAGCCTGTCTCAAGGGGAGCGCAAGAAGGTCATGCTCGCCAGAGCACTTATGAATGACCCGGAGATCTTGATTATGGACGAGCCTTGTGCTGGATTAGATCTATGGGAAAGAGAAAATCTTCTTTCCTCCATCGAACAAATGCAAAACGAACAGGTGATTCAGATGATCTACGTTACCCATCATATCGAAGAGGTTATGCCCTTCTTCACTCATGTCGTCCTCGTGGACCAAGGGACCATAGCGGCCAAAGGGAAGAAGGAAGAAGTTCTGACAGCAGAACTTCTATCCTCCGCATTTCAGGTCCCATTGGCAGTAGAGTGGCATGAAGGCAGGCCTTGGATTAAGGTCTCATCTCAAGGATAATTCACGATGAAATAGCCTCGTGTGTGAACCGAGGCTATAAATACTTTTTTTAGAAAAAAATTTCCTTTTTGTGACGAAGATCACATGACGATATAATAACAATGGTTATAGTAATAAGTAGGAAAAGGGGGGAGATCAGTCAAATGGAAGTGATCTTATATACAGTGGTTGTCATTTCTATTCTTTTATCTTTAGTAGCAACGATCTGGATCGCTAGGAAACCAGGAGAGAATAAATACGACTCGAAAAGTAAGGCGAATGTAAAAAGACTTACTGTAATCTATGGCATTACGACCGTGGTGTCTGCTATTATCTTTGTTCTTTATCTTTATAGTCTGTAGTTAGGTGCATAAAATAAGCCTCCAAGGAGATACGAATAAAGACTTTATTCATCTTTAAAGCCTTGGGGGAGACAACCATGCCAGAATTGCCGGAAATGGAGACCTATCGTAAGCTTCTCACAGAGCAGCTTCAGGGAGCTACTATAACCCGTGTCCAAATTGAAAGAGAAAAGTCCGTGAATGTCGCTAAGGATTCTTTTATCCGTACGGTTGAGGGAAGCCGGATTTTGTCGGTCACTCGCCGGGCGAAGCATCTTCTCTTTCAATTAGATAACGGGTTTGTTCTGCTTCTTCATCTGATGTTAGGGGGATGGATGTATCTAGGGAATGAGACAGACAAGCCGGAGCGAACCTTCCAGGTCATTCTGTCGTTCGGTGATCGAAGTCTCTATTTCATTGGTTTGCGTTTAGGATATCTTCATCTTCTATCGCCAGCGGAAGTAGAGGAAAGATTGAAACCGCTAGGTCCTGAACCACTTTCACCAATGTTAAGTGAATCCTCCTTTCAAGCAAGGTTGAAGGGGAAAAAAGGCAGGCTTAAGACGACATTGGTGGATCAAAAGTGGATCGCTGGAATTGGAAATTGTTATAGTGATGAAATCAGTTATCAGGCTGGCCTTCTTCCTCATCGATCGATGAACGAATTACAAGGAGAGGAAATAAGACGATTGTATCTTGCTATTCAAAGTGTGTTACAAGAGGCCATAGGATACGGGGGCTATATGGAACATCCTTTGTTTTTAGAAGATCGCCTAACCGGTGGTTATAACGATCAGTGTAAAGTCTATGATCGAGAAGGTGAACCCTGTTTACGATGCAGTCATGGGATTGTGAAGGAAGAGTTATCCTCACGCAAGACCTTCTATTGTCCTAACTGCCAAGTTTAATGCAAAAGGAGGGGAATAGAGAGAATGGATAAGTGCTTGGAATGTGATCGCCACGTCAGTGAACGGATCTATGCCGTCTACACAGGTAAGGACGATGAAGTAGTCGGTTTCTTATGTGATGCCTGCAGACATAAGAAGAAAGTAAAGGGACTAAGAAACGTAAATGAGTTAGAAAAACTTGCGTCACTAAAGAATCTTCTCAAGTAACAAAGATAGGGGAGAGGGTATCTGTGAAAAAGATATTCTTCATCAAGCTGCTGGTTCTATCATTTGTCCTGATTCTAATCGTGGAGTGGTCTTTGCTTTATTGGGGTGCTCCTACTTACTTAGCTGGCTCAAGCCATCGAGGGTATATTGTATTGTTTACCTTATGGTCTAGTTTGATTGGGGCGCCTATTGTAGCGATGGTGATCTTCAGTTTAGCAAAAGGAAAAAGATCGAGATCTCATGATGTTCACAAATAAAAGAAGAGGGCTTACGATAGTACAGTAAACTAACGTAAGCCCTCCGTTCATGATTAATATTTACTATCCGGATGATAAGTCAAATTAAGGAATTGTTCGATCCGATTGGTTAGCTCTTGCGCGGTGCTGGCTAAGTCATAGTTCGGGATGACGATATCACACTTAGACTGGTAATCCATGATCTGCTCATAGTGGCTTATGTGACGGTCGATCGTCACTTCATCGTCGCCTCGATCGCGTTGACGTTGAATAACCGTTTCCTTATCAGCATATACGAAGATCGTTAGGTTCTTCTCGAAGAGATTCCTAAAGATCTCACAACCTTCGGGACTCAAGATCGCGAAGAAGCTTCCAGCTTCATTCAGCAGCCGCTCACAATCTGACTTCTTAATGCCGTAGTGGTACCCATCCGCCTGTACGACCTCGATGAATTCTCCTTTATTCTCAATATCAATAAATTCTTCAGATGTCACAAAGTAGTATTCCTTGCCTTCGGTTTCCTTCCCTCGTTGAGGACGTGTCGTGTAAGAGACGACTCTAGGGATCTGAAAGGTAATACCCATGGCCTCAGCCAACGTAAATCGTCCGGATCCGTCCGGGCCAACAAATAGTAACGCTCTTCCATCCATATTCCATCGCCTCCTTGGTAGTATGAACTCCAACTAAGTTTTCAGAGTTATATGAATTATATAATACAGGAACAGACAAGATTAGTCAATAGAAAAAGGGAATATTAGGGTGAAATCTTTTTTGTTAATTGACAGAAACTCTCGATAATTGACTGATTATGATCAGGTTTGTGGCTATAAAATATGGGGCAAGGGAACGCCATTATACTAGGTGTAATCTTGGGAGCGATGATGGCAGATGGAAACTACCTTCCTCACGCAGCGATCAGGGCAGCGGGTATGACTCCTCCACTAGGGTTGGCATTGGCTACCACCTTGTTTAAAAACAAGTTCACGGCAGAAGAGCGTCAAGCAGGTAAAACGGCTTATGTATTAGGCGCTTCATTTATCACGGAGGGAGCGATCCCATTTGCAGCTGCAGATCCAGCTCGTATTATTCCTTCCATTATGGTAGGTTCAGCAGTGGCTGGTGGTTTATCCATGATGTTCGGGGCAACCTTGCCTGCTCCACACGGTGGATTATTCGTATTACCTGTGGTAGAGAATGTGGGAATGTATCTTGTAGCGATTGCGGCTGGGACCATCGTAACGTCCCTTATGGTCAATATTTTAAAGAAGAATCCTGTTTCATAATGAACAAGGGTAACGAGCCGTACTAGTACGGTCCGTTGCCCTTTCTTTTTTGATTGCCCAATGAAAACTCTCCTTCCCGGAAAGAATAAGAAAAAATAGAGGAGGGATAAAGGTGGGTTTCATGAGGAAGAAAGCCAATGAACAACGTCAATTAGAGCAGGAATGCTCAAAGTGCAATGGGAAAGGCTTTTATCAATATGGCCTAGAGTTCGTGCACATCCATGAATGTCCGGCATGTGATGGGAGCGGGGAGGAAGCAAGGGAATGATGGACAGTCAAAGGATCTTAGACCAAATTCAGAAGCATGCCTTTCCCTTGGATGACGATCAAGACTTAGATCCATTAGTAGAAGCGATTGGAGATGCTTCTATTGTGTTGCTAGGAGAGTCTACTCACGGGACTTCAGAATTTTATAAGGTACGCGCCGAATTGTCCAAGCGATTGATTGAACAGAAGGGTTTTTCTTTCCTTGCCGTGGAAGGAGACTGGCCTTCGTGCTTTGACTTAAATCGGTATATTAAGCAACACTCCGGTGTCTCATCGGACATTGATGAGGTAATGCAGAGCTTCAACCGCTGGCCTACCTGGATGTGGGCGAATAGGGAGACGGCGGAATTGATGCAGTGGCTTCGCAGCTATAACGATCAGCATAAAGAAAATCAAGTTGGATTTTATGGGCTGGATGTCTACAGCTTGTGGGAGTCCATGGAGGAAATCATCCGTTATTTAGAACGGATGGGATCCGGGGATGTCGAGCTAGCAAAACAAGCCTTTGCTTGCTTTGAGCCTTTTTCAAGAAGTGAACAAACGTATGGGGTTTCTGCTGCTTTTCTATCCGAGGACTGTGAAAAGGAAGTAGTTCAGCTTCTTCAAGAAATGCGTGCTAACCGCCATCAATATGGTGAGGAGGAAGCCACTATCAATATGGAGTTAAATGCCTTGGTAGCGGTGAATGCGGAGCGATATTATCGGGCAATGGTGCGCGGCGGCCCTGAGTCTTGGAACATTAGAGACCAACATATGGTTCAAGTCTTAAGTCGATTAATGAAGTTTCACGGTCCACAGGCTAAGACGATTGTTTGGGAACATAATACGCATATTGGGGATGCACGAGCGACCGATATGGTAAAGGAAGGCATGGTGAATGTCGGACAATTAATCCGAGAGCAAGAGGGACCTGATAAGGTCTTTGCTGTTGGATTTGGTACTCACCATGGATCTGTGATTGCGGCAAGAGCTTGGGGAGTAGAGCTAGAGAGGATGAGCGTACCGAGAGCGGTCCCCAATAGTTGGGAAGATCTCATGCACCGTGCCAATAGTCGGGATCAGATTCTCATCTTTCGGGACCACCATGAATCGTATCGCGTGGAAATCGATCACAGGGCCATCGGAGTCGTTTACCATCCTGAGGATGAACGCTATAACTATGTTCCCTCGATCATGTCTGAACGCTATGATGCCTTTGTTTATTTAGATGAAACCCATGCGCTGGAGCCTATTCCAATTCAATCGTTGGTTTATAGTTAATAAAAACTAGCAATGTAAAAGAAAGAAGGCCATTAAAGGTGACCGTGTGGTAGTGGAGGAAGGCTGGTATTCTGACTGGGTCGAGCTTTTGGGGGGGTTGGCTGTCAGAATCAGGCTGGTATTCGGACAGGCTCGAGCTTTTTTTGCCCGGGCCTGTCCAAATGAGGCTTGCGTTCGGAAAGCATTCTCATTCAGCACGATAATACGGAGGAATGTGTAACCATCCTCGTCTTTTCATGAGATCTTTCAGGGTGATAAAATAAGTTAATTTCATCATCTCGTATTTTGCAAACATCATCCCAACATCAGCTCGAACGGCTTCGGTAAGTCCTCTGACAGCTGAGTTGATTCCAATGTATAAATTATAGACAAGCAAGTTCGCAATTTCCTCATCACTGATTAATGCGTCAGGAGGAATATCTTTTAGATCATGAGCCATTGGTTTTTCTGGTGTCGTGTTGGGGAGGGGAATCCCTTCCTTCTTAAAGAAGTCTGTCAGCTCCACGATCATCGGGTTATGCACTTCTTGGATAATCTCTTCTAATTTTGCCTTTAATTCAGGGTCTTGAGTTGTATTGAGAGCAACTTGGTCGATCCGCAAGGTCTGATTGGTTCCAATCAAATAAAACCATAAATTCATCACTTCCCCCGTGTTTAGGGGTCTTTTTTTTCCATCAATAAAGGGAGCAGCAGCATCTTTAAAAATCTCAAACAGGTTCAATCAAATCAACCCCTTATTCCTAAGGATGATAGTAAGGTGGCTCGTTTAGCCATCCTCGTTCTTCCATAAAAGGCTTTAGTGTAATAGAGTAATTCATCTTCATCATCTGAAATTTCGCAAATAATAATGTCACATCCACTCGGACAGCCTGAGTAAGGGAAAGAACAGCATATCGGATACTCTCCACTAGATTGTAGGCGATAAGATTGGCAATTTCCTCATCTGTTAATTTGACACCCGCAGGAATAGGAACATTCATTCCGATCAAAGTCTTTTCGGGAGTGGTATCGGGTAAAGGAATCCCTTCTTTCATGAGAAATTCTCTTAAATCATGAACAATCGGCTTATTTACTTGATTGATATGCTCATCTAGTTTCTTCTTTAACCCAGGATCCTCTGTCATATTGTAAGTGGTTTGGTCGAGACGGATGAGGACTTCCGTATTGTGAAGGTAGGACCATAGATGCATCACTTCTCCTACATGAAGCGGTTCTTTCTCTCCATCTAAGAGGGGCGCAACAGTGTCTCTTAGGGTATCAAATATCCTCAAAATAAACACTCCTCTTGTTGTATTATTTACTAGGATATCCAGATATGGGGAAGGTATGATAGGAATTGTTTAATCATCACGAAAAATATGAACCAGAGTTCTCCTTTTTCACTCCGTTTGAACTAAGATAGCAGAAATGATCAAAAAATGGTGCTCTTCCCTCCTTATAATGATCTTAAGAGATTACGAAAACAGGGGGAAATAGAAATGAGAAATTATAAAGGTCACTTTGTTACATTACACGGTTCGAGTGCAGAGATAGGAAAGCAACAAGCCAACACGCTAAAGGACATAGCACAGTCTGATCCTACCTTACTCCAATCGGTTCTGATGCCGGTTCCTTCGATATCAGATACGCAGCTTAAAGAGACAGTTACTTTATTAAACGACTATTGTCCAGGAGTAACTGATGAAATTCATTCTTTCTGTGAGGAAATGAAGGTGCCGCCCAGCCAACTCATCTATATGATGAGCACCTATCTAACACCAGGATGCAGCCTTGGTGCAGTATTGCCAAAGAAGACAAAGAATGCGCATACTCTGGTTTTACGAAACTATGATTTGTCACCTATGCTGGCTGACTTTCGGTTGTGTGACACGCAGGTGGTCGGGAAGTATCATCATATTGGATTCTCTGCCTCCTGGTTTGGAAGAACCGAAGGGATCAATCAGGAAGGTCTTTGTGTTACCTTTGCATCCTGTGGAATGCCAACTGGTAACTACCCAGGGATGAAAAAACCTGCAATGAAGGGACTTCAATTCTGGGCAATCGTTCGTTCTCTTCTTGAACAGTGTAAAAATGTGAGTGAAGCACTAGCCCTGGTGAATGAGATGCCAACCTCATCTAACATGAATTTGTTGATTGCCGATGCTTCGGGCCAGGCTTCTTTGGTTGAGACTTTGGACGGTAGCAAGGTCGTGAGATCTGCTCATGTCGAGGAGAAAGGCTATCTGATTGCTACTAATCATGCACACATCCCGGAAATTGCAAGCCTGGAGCAGGGCAGACTAAAGCAATCCGTTCAACGCTATCAAGTATTAAACGAATTATTAGAGAATCAATCCGAATTTATGAAAGGGGATTTAAAAGAGATCATGCAGCTAGAATACCCCAAGGGATTAGCGGTTCACAATTATGATGAGTTCTTTGGTACGATTCACTCCATCGTATTTGACTTGAATGATAGAACCTTGGATCTGTGCTTTGGTTCTCCTGTCCACAATGATTGGATACAGATCAAAGTAGGAGATCCGATGCCGATTAGAGAAATAGATATACAAATACAAAAGCAAAAGTACGATGACTTTTGGGCTATTGTTTAGGGGAGGGTTCTATGAGATCCCAGCAGGTTGAAAATGCCATTCGTTTTATCGAAGATCATCTTACAAATCCCATTGCAGTAGAAGAAGTGACCAAACAGGTCAACTTCTCCTACTATCATTTTCATCGTCTTTTTAAAGCGTTAACTGGAGAAACCCTTGGAGGCTACATTCGGAAAAGAAGGTTAACGGAAGCTGCGATCCATTTATTACATACGAACCACTCCATCATTTCTATAAAGAAATATCGGAGACGAATTCCAAATTAGATGGTAATATTTCCTCAATCATTGAGGGTGTTGCCGTCTTTTTTATTCTACGCATAAACTGGAGTTCCCCTCTAAGAGAAAGAAGGATTGGGAAAAACCGAAAGGGATAATTGGTATTTTTCATCTTTTAGAAGAGGATAACCTGATATGATAGAGGAAATGATTTCATGAATTGAACGAGAAATGGAGCGCTTCTCCTATGAAACTGATTACGGATTATCTTCTTCTTCGAAAGACGTTTTCCACACATGAAATGAATCAACCTTTTCCTATCACTATTGCAGAGTTAGCGCAAGCTTTGTTTTATACTACCCGGAACGTCAATCATATTCTTAACAAGATGTCGCAGTTGGGGTGGATTGCCTTTGAATCGGGAAGAGGACGGGGACATTCTTCTCAAATGACCTTTTTGGTTTCATCAGAAAATTTACTCCTTCAGGAATGCATGGAGATGGCCAAACGCGGAGATATGGAAAGTGTGTTTCGGCTATTGAGGGAGTTTGGCACGCCTGAAGCCAAAAATCATTTTATTCAATGGCTTTCGGGTTACTTTGGTTATGAAGTTTCAGTTGAGCAAAGTCATTACCGGGAGACGATTCGGCTGCCGATCTACCGGAAAATCAATACGTTGGATCCTGCCGAGTGTTTTTTTCGGTTGGACTCCCACATGGTCAAGCAGCTTTTTAATACCTTGGTTGAGTTTCCTACCGAATGCGGGCTGGCACATCATTGGAAAAGGAATGAGGAGGCCACCAGTTGGACGCTGTTTCTTTATAAAGGCGTTCGTTTTCATCATGGAAAAGAGCTCAGCGCGGATGACGTGGTCTATACGTTTAAAAGAATGAAGGAGAACTACCCTCACCTAAGATGGCTCGTTGATCAAATCCAAGAAGTTCGGGCTCTTTCCCCTTATGTGGTTCAATTTGTCTTATCTAAACCCAACCATCTGTTTCTTCAGTACCTGGCGTATACACCTTCTTGCATTATCCCAAGTGATGGGGTACTCCAAAGCGGGACCGGGCCCTACAAGCTCGCCAAAAAATCCGATGGAATTTTGATTCTAGAAGCTTTCACCGACTACTTCAAAGAGCGGGCTCATATAGATGTTGTGGAAATCATTAACATCCCTGAGGAGAATGAGGACTTCATCCTTGATCCCTCTATGGTGATGGTACAGACAGGGGAAGGTGTTCCCCCTCATTCGGCTCCCATGGATGTGCACGATGAGTTTGTTTCTGGCAGTTGCATGTTGTCTGTTAATCTCCGCAAAGAAGGTCCTCTTCAAAACATTCATTTGAGGAAGGCTCTTACTCATATGATTAACAGAGCTCGCATGATTTGGGATCTGGGGGACCCGCGTTTTTACCCCTCCAGCGGATTTAACCTTCAGATGCGGCCAAGATTTATTGATATGGACTATGAGTTAGACAAAGCAAAGTCGTATTTGGCCTTGTCCGAGTACAAGGGTGAAACCCTTGCCTTGTATACTTATAAACGACACGAAGCTGATGCCCGTTGGCTGAAGGAGCAGCTTCGCCCCTTCGGCATTATGGTCTCTATCACCATTCTGACCTGGAGAGAAATGCAGGATCCGAAAAACCAAGATCAAGCAGATTTCATTTTGTTTGAAGCCATTTTAAGCGAAGGTGAAGTCCAGTTTATTGAGTTGTTTCAATCCGGATACAGTTTTATTCATAACCATCTGTCCGTCAGCCTCAGCGCGGAATTGGATGAAGTGATCGAAGAAGCCTTGGCGGAACCGACAGAGGCGGCAAGAAAGCAAAAGCTGGACACCCTGGAACAAAAATTAAAGAAGGAATATGCGTGTATTTTTTTAGTGCATAAAAACATCATCACCGTATCTCCTCCATCCCTAAAAGGCGTTAAGATCAACGAGAAGGGATGGATCGATTTTAAAGATCTGTGGTTTGATCATACTTCGAGCCAAGATGGAAGCTTTACCTAGTCATCCATTTTATTAACCCAATTAGTATATATACCAACTTGGTCTTTCCTTTTGTAATTCCTGAATATTTCCAAGCGTGACAATCGATTCTCTTCAGCTCCTGTTCGTGCTCTTGGACTTGCTTTTCCGCTTCATACATGTTCATCACCGTGATTACCTCCTTCTTCAACTTCTCTGTCTCCATCGTAAGGGGAAAGAAGAAGGATAAAAAGTGAAGGAAAAAACGATATTTTTCAGGATTTTCGGGTTCGCCTTTTCTTCTTTTGAAAAAAAGTGAACCCTTTTTCCCCGTTAATTGTTACATAGGTGTAGTACAAAAGAGAAAGGAGCTAAGCTGTGACTCCCCGTGAGCTATTTGAGCGTTATAAAGAGGATATTTATCGTACGTGTTATTACATGCTTCAGAATCAACAGGATGCAGAGGATGTTTGCCAGGAAGTATTTATCCAAGCCATCAAGCACGACTACCAAAGGATTGAGAAGCTAAAACCGTGGCTGCTTAGTATGACTATGAATGCCTGCCGGAATGCTTTGAAGAAGCGGAATCGACTGGCCTTATGGAATTGGACTAAGACATGGATTCAGCCTAATCAGTCGGAAACTAACGTGTTGCAATCTGAAGTTCGTTCAGAGCTGAGTCATGTTCTACAAGAGTTGCCTGAAAAAATTCGTTCCATCGTCATTCTCAGGTATTATCACGACATGAAGCATGAAGAAATCGCAGAAGCCTTGGGCATTCCTGTTGGTACCGTTAAGTCCAGATGTCACAAAGCTCATCAGACCTTACAAGGAAAAGTGAAGGTGCAAAAATTAGCGGAAGAATGGGGGATTTTGCCTTGAATTCAGAGGAAAAAGCTTTTCGAAGTCTGTTTGTAGACAGTAAAGTTCCAGATGCAAATTACGATCAAATGTGGCAGGAGATTGAAAAGCAAACGACGAAAAATCGAAATAGTAAACCAATCTCAAACAAAAAAGCCCTACTGATCTTCGCAGCCACATTCACGTTTGTGATCGGTTCCGCATCAGCCAGTTACTTGAACAAAGTGGGTGAAACCGAAATTCATATCGTATCTCAAAGTGAACTCCCTCCAGTCCCCGAGAATCAGACCGATCTTCAGGAGGAATTCCATTTCCATGATCTCTCTCTATATGGAACCATAAGTCGAGAGGAATCGAGCGAGCTTGTGAATAGCCCGATCGCTCTTCCGACGTATATACCTGAGGGTTTTGAGCTGGCTTTTGAAGGTGGGCAAGATTATGAAATCGTGATGAACCCCGATGGGACATTTGATAAAACCAATCAGATCCCTGTTCATCGCCTCATCTATCATATGGTTTATACCAAAAAGGGGGAAACCCCAACAAGAGAAGAGATGAATCATGCGATTCATGTGAGCTACTTTTTCCACAACACCGATATTAAAAGCTCCATCAACGTGGTCGCAGAACGGTCAAAGCCATTTACCTTTGAGAAGTACCAAGCGTTCTATACCGAGGGTGTCCTAACTGTGTATCGAGACAGTGGGGATGATTTGGTCTCTATTAAGGTGGGAGGCCCAATACCTAATAAAGAGAAAGAAGAGATCATGCGAAATGTGTTGGAGCAATGGGAGTAGGATATGCCTATGTAGCGTTGAGTCACCTCCAAGGTTCCTTGCTAGCTTTGAGTATACCCCCTAGGGTAGGAGGTGAACTTCATTTACTTCTCGCTCATTAGGAGTGAACAACCTATATTCTAGAATAAAAGGGCTTCTTCCATTCAATCATTCATTGGAAGAGGCCTTACTGTGTTCCTTACAAATTCAAGAAGAAGTTCCCTTGCATGACTTTTACTCGTCTTTTTTGGGCTACTAGAGTTCATAGCTTTTTTAATCTTTTCTAAGTTAATTAATCCCTTGGAGGAGTGTATAAAATTTTTAAAAATAAATAAATTAACAAAATATAAATTATATTGACAATTTTGCACATTACCATTTAACATAAGAATAGGAAGTAATACCATGCCAGAGTTAAGGGGGGGCAATATGAATCAAATCAAGGTACAGGGAGAGCGCTGGTTCCCGACGGAGAATCGCTTCTCGGAGGAGATGCGACAGCTGTGGGGGCCGTGGTATTGTGATTCAGAAGTAGGGAAGCTGAGGGGGGTTCTTCTCAGAAGACCTGGTAAAGAAATAGAACGTGTGAATGAAGAGAATTATGCGCAGTACCGATGGAAGGCTCCCATGGATCCCGTGAAAGCAAGAGCCCAGCAGGATGCATTAGCACAGATCTACATAGAACATGGGGCTCAAGTATATTACGTGGAAAACCAGCGTGAAGACAAGCCAAACGCACTGTTTATGCGTGACTTGGTCTTTATGACCCCTGAAGGAGCCATCGTATGCCGCCCGGGAATTTCGGCTCGGAGAGGGGAAGAGCGATTTGCAGCGGAAGCTCTAGGTCAATTAGGTGTACCCATTATCAAGACAATTAATGGGGATGGTTTTTTTGATGGGGCCTGTGCGATGTGGGTAGATCGACATACGGTCATGATAGGAACGGGCGCCCGGGCGAATCGCGAGGGTGCGGCCCAAGTGGAAGCAGAATTGAGAAATATCGGTGTTACGGATATTATTCGATTCGAGATTCCGTATGGTCACGCCCATTTAGACGGGTTAATCAATATAGCGGATCGTAAGAAGGTTCTCCTTTTCCCATGGCAGGTCCCTTATGACGTGGTAAAGGCGTTGATAGATCGAGATTTTACGATTATGGAAGCGACGAATCTTCAGGAAATTAAGGTTAAGGCCTCAATTAACTTTGTCGCCTTGGAACCGGGAAAAGTCGTGATGCCGGCTGGTTGTCCGGAAACGAGGCAAACGTTAGAAGAGCATGGTATTACCGTCATTGAAGCGGAAATGGATGAGATTCTAAAGGGATGGGGAGCTATCCATTGTATGAGTGTGTTCTTACAGCGTGATCCAGTATAAAAAGGGGGGCAATAGTATGAAAAAATGGATATTAGCTGGTTTAGCCAGTGTGTTGATGTTTACGGCGGGTTGTTCCCAGTCAACAAGCACAGGTCCATCAGAGGCGTCTACGTTAGAGAAAATCCAGGATAAGAAAAAAATAGTGATTGGAACTGCACCGGGATATATGCCGTTTGAGATGAAGGACAAGCAAGGGAATTTTATCGGCTATGATATTGACTTGGGTAATGCCATTGGAGAATCGATGAAGGTACCGGTGGAGTTCAAGCAGTTTGAGTTCAGCGGCCTCATTCCTGCTCTTCAGACTGGTGAAATTGACATGATTATCGCCGGGATGACGATTCGCGGAGACCGCGCTTTGGCGGTTAGTTTTGCTAATCCTTATTATGCAACCGGCCAGGTTCTTATGGTGCCAACGAAGGATAATTCGACGAAGACATGGGAGGATTTAGATCAACCAGGTAAGAAGATTGCGGTTTCCCTAGGAACCACTGGAGCCCTATTAGCTAAACAATTGTTCAAACAAGCCACCGTGGTTGACTTTGATGATTTCCCGACGGCAGGGATGGCGATGATTCAAGGGCAAGCTGATGGAATTGTGTATGACGAGCCGGGTGTGCGTATCTTTACCGCAATGAACAAGGATAGTGTAAAGGGAATCTATGAGTTGATCTCGACAGAAAATCTGGGTATTGCTGTCCGTCATAACGACCTAGCTACAGTTCAATGGCTAAACTCATTCTTGGAAGCCTACCGAAACAGTCCAACCGAATTAGCGTCCCGCGAGAAGTGGTTTAATACGAAGGATTGGATGGATAACGTAGAGGGGAAATAATGCTCAGGTTAAAGAGGGGAGGATTTACGCCTTCCCTTTTTTCCACTATTGAATGTCGCGGGGAGTACTTGCAGACTTCCTGGGATGGATTAGAAGGTAGTAAAGAAAGTAGCTAATCCAACAAGACTCATATACAGGAGGACATTTATAGCATGGCATACCGTCCGGATTGGAGTGTTATCCCGCAAAATTTCGGTATTTTTGTAGAAGGTCTACTTCTAACCTTAGAAATATCCGCCTTAGCCTTGTTGTTCAGTATACCAATTGGAATCATTGCCGGTTTATTCCGGGTATCTAAGAATCGAATCTTATCCTTTATCGCTGCTTGCTATGTTGAATTTATCAGGGGAGTGCCCTTGTTGGTTCTATTGATTTGGATCTTTTTCGTCATGGGGAAGTTCCTGAATTTAGGAGCGTTCTGGTCCGCTATCTTAGGACTTGCGATCTTTTCGGGGGCCTTTGTGGCGGAGATCGTTCGTGCCGGTATTGAAGCGGTGCCTCGAGGGCAGATGGAGGCGGCCCGGTCATCAGGCATGACTTATGTTCAGGCGATGAGACTGATTATTTTACCACAAGCATTCCGCAAGGTGCTACCTCCTATGGCTTCCCAGTTCATTATTTTAATTAAAGATTCGTCTTTGGTATCCGTGATTTCGGTGGTTGATTTGACTCTCATGGGCAAAAACCTAGTGGCCATTACCTACCGATCACTTGAGGTTTGGACATTTATCGCTGTCATCTATTTCCTTATGACCTTTACTCTATCCCAAGTGATCCGTTACTTCGAACGCAAATATCGTGTGGTGGAATAAGGAGGATCAATGATTACGATAAGAAATGTCTCAAAAAGCTTCGGTGATACAAAAGTTCTTCACAATATTGACTTACAAATCCCCAAGTCTCACGTGTATGCCTTGATTGGGCCGAGTGGCGCGGGAAAGAGTACCTTAATTCGGACGATCAATGCCTTAGAGAATATTCAGGAGGGAGAGATTATCGTAGACGGGGTTTCCGTCCATGATCGGAAGACCGACTTAAATAAAATAAGATCCGATATTGGCTTTGTTTTTCAGTCCTTTAACCTTTATCCCCACTTGACAGCTCTTCAGAATGTGATGATCGCACCTGTACATGTGAAAAAGGTGGATTCCAAAAACGCAGAAGAAAGAGCAAAAGAGCTATTAGCCTCACTTGGACTTGAGGAGAAGTTCCATTCCTATCCTGGTCAACTGTCAGGGGGACAGCAGCAGAGAGTCGCCATTGCGCGCTCCCTTGCGATGGAGCCGAAGGTTATGCTGTTTGATGAGCCCACATCGGCGCTTGATCCGGAGATGATTAAGGAAGTATTGGATGCGATTCGTAAGCTTGCCGGAACAGGGATGACTATGGGGGTCGTGACTCACGAGATGGGGTTTGCACGTGAAATTTGCAATCAGATTGTTTTTATGGCTGAGGGGCGAATTGTTGAAACCGCTGCTCCGAATGAATTTTTTACAACTCCAAAGACAGAGCGCGCGCAAGACTTCTTGGCTAAAGTCCTGAATCATTAAATAGAGGAGGAGTTATTATGGAAGTGAAAGTTCAAGGGGAAAGATGGTTTCCTTCGGAGACGAAGTTTGCAGAGGAAATGAAAGAGCTTTGGGGAAATTGGTATTGCGATTCGGAAGTTGGAACACTCCGTGCCGTTCTCATGCATCGACCAGGGAAAGAAATCGAAGGGATAACAGACGCCAATTTTGCTGAATACCGTTTCCGTGCCCCGATCAACCCAGAGCGCGCACGCATACAGCAAGATGCTCTAGCTGACCTCTATCGTCAACATGGAGTCCAGGTGCATTATGTGCAAAACCAGCGGGAAGATAAGCCGAATGCGATGTTTATGCGCGACCTTGTTTTTATGACTCCGGAAGGAGCCATTGTTTGCCGCCCAGCTATTCCTTCCCGCCGAGGAGAGGAAAAGGCCGTTGCACAGACCCTAACAGCTCTTGGAGTTCCTATTCTCAAGACCATCAATGGGGATGGCTATTTTGAAGGGGCAAGTGCCATGTGGATTGATCGGGAGACGGTTATTATCGGGACCGGCAGCCGTACGAATGATTCGGGGGCTGATCAGGTAGAGGCAGAACTCAGAAATATAGGGGTTAGCCATGTCATCCGAACACAGATCCCCTATGGCAGTATCCACCTTGATGGGTACATGAATATGGTGGACAAAAAGAAGATGCTCATTTTCCCTTGGCATGTTACGTATGATTGTGCCAAAGCTCTACTAGATAAAGGTATCCAATTCATAGAGGCGACCCATATCCCTGAGGTTAAGCAAGGAATGGCCATGAATATAGTAGCACTCGCTCCAGGGAAGGTCGTCATGCCGTCTGGGAATCCGGAGACGAGAACGCAACTAGTAAGTGAAGGGATTGAAGTGATCGAAATCGATATGGATGAAATCATGAACGGCTGGGGAGCGATACACTGTATGACAGCTTTTCTAAAACGCGATCCGATTTAGGGGCGGGGTGAATGGAGAGGAGGGTTCTATATGTATCAGGTCCACCCAGAAATGCCCATGGAATGGATTGGCCATCGGATACGTCTGCAGAGAAAAAGAGTAGGGATGACAGTAGAAGAGGTGGCAGAAAAAATAGGCTTAAGTCAAAGCATGGTATCACAGGTGGAACGGGGAAAAGCGAAACCATCCCTTGATACGATTTGGAAATTGAGCATTCTATTAGATGTGCCCTTAAATTACTTTTTTGAAGGAATTGAGAAAGAACCTGTATTGGTCGTTCCTAGGGAATCTCAAGAGATATTGAAGATGCGACATGAGAATGTTCATTATCGTGTCCTGACACCGCTAACAGGGAGGAAAATTGAATTTTTTGAGCTTATCGTGAGCCCAGGCCATGTGGAGGAAATGACACAACTGCCTCATCAGGGAGAGGAATGCGGGATCGTCATCCAAGGGGAGCTGGAAGTGCTTATTGATGATCAAGCCTACCATTTGAAAAAAGGAGATTGTATCTATTTTGATAGTACTTATCCTCATGCTTTCCGAAACCTAGGAGAGGAAGAAGCGATTGCGATTTGGGCAGGCACCCCGTGGAGCCCTATAGAAAAGTAAGGGAAGGAAGTGTCTACTTTGCTAGATTTCATTATTATGAACGGGACTCTCATTACGATGGAAGGCCGGGGCGTAGGAGTCTTGGAGGACGGCGCTGTAGGTGTGAAAGGAAATCGGATCGAAGTGGTTGGCGAAACTTCCGAAGTGGTGAAGCAGTATAAGGCACACCGATATGTCGATGCCACACGGAAGGTCGTCATGCCTGGACTCATTGATGCTCATATTCATACTGGACTTGGTATTTTAAGAGGCTTATCACAGGATACGGATCAATGGATGCAAAAGGGCCTATGGCCATTCATGGAGGTGCTGACTAGCCAGGACCGCATGATCGGCTCTCTCGTCAACATTATTGAAGCTGTGAAGTCTGGGACGACCACCTTCTGTGACTATGATAGTCCCATGCTCGAGCTCGTGAAGAACCACACTCTCATCGGAACCCGAGCAAGAGTGTGTGAGATGATCAATGAGATGCCAGATGACCTGAGCGGATTGGCTGTAGGGGAACTATATCCCTTTGATCCATCGATTGGCCAGCAGAAACTTCAAGCGAACCTGAAACTGATGGAAGAATGGCATCAAAGAGAAAATGGACGGATTACCTGTCTGATGGGTCCACAAGGCCCAGATATGATGTCAAAAGAGCTGCTGCTGGAAGTGAAGGCACTAGCCGAAAAATACGATACCATGATACATATGCATGTAGCCCAAGGGGATCGAGAAATTAATCAAATGATTAAGCGGTATGGGAAAAGAAGTATTCCTTATTTAGAAGAGATCGGTTATTTGAATCGTCGGTTAATGGCTGTACATCTAACCGAAGCCACACGCGAGGAGACTCACGTATTGGGGAAATCGGGTGCAACGATGATTCTGTGCTCCGGCAGTATCGGCATCATCGACGGCATTATTCCTCCAGCAGCAGAATTTCTCGAAGTTAGTGACCATTTAGCCCTGGGGTCTGATCAGGCGCCAGGAAATAACTGCAACAATATGTTTAATGAGATGAAATTCACGGCTATTTTAAATAAATGCAAAGCGAAAGACCCTAAAGTTTTCCCGGCATGGAAAATCCTGCGAATGGTCACAATTGACGCTGCACGTGCCTTGGGTTTGGGGCATGAAATTGGTTCACTTCTTCCTGGAAAAAAAGCGGATATGATCATTCTCGATCTAGATCAGCCGACCATGGTTCCTCTTGTGCACAAGCCCATTCGTAACCTTGTTCCGAACCTGGTTTATTCTGCGAAGGGCAGTGAGGTGGAAACGGTTATCGTCGACGGCCAATTCATTATGGAGAATCGGAATCTATTAACCGTTGATGAGAAGCATGCGGTATCTCAAGCTCATCAAGCAGGGGCGGCGCTAGCGGAACGCGCTTCTAGTCTAGTAGATTTAGACACCCCGTTAATGACCATGATGCAGCAAGGGTATTTGTAGACAGGCGAAAAGTGCTGCGTCTGCAGAAGGATCGGGATCAGAAGAGGAAGAGGTAGGGGAGGAGCAGGTTGAATTCAGCGAAAGCCTATGGAAGCTTCACCCGATTAGGATCGTATGTGTTTCGGACAAAAGCCCATCTTCAGTACGGTTCATCAGTGGAACCCATCGGTATGTTGTATATGTTGAACCCAGGGGAGTCTCGTCTTGAGGATGAGACTCCCCTGGGTTCAGCTGATGGAGTGTCCTGAAAATAACACCCCCGTCACTAGAGAAGGCCAGCTTATTTTGGATGATACGATGGAAGCGGTTAGGGAGATTCTGCACTGTGCTAATCCGCGGATAGAGGGAATTCTTCCTATCGTGAATCTCTTTAATCTGCGTCATGGGAAGGCCGAAGATGCCATAAAAGTGCATGAGGAAATCTTTGAAAATGAGAACTATCTGAGGTATATACACTCTCCCCTCCCAGATCTCCAAGGCCATCCCTGGGTGTGGTTGGCTTGGACAGTCGCGGATCGAGCTTCATTAAATCCTAGGAAACAAGAAATCATTGAGCATGTGCAGGGGAAGCACCAGTTTGCCATCTATTGTAGGCAACCGAAACATCAAAGTCGCAAGCATCTGTACGCCTATCATCCTAATCCTCGGATTAAGGAGGATCGGGAGCGATACTTTGTGGAGATGGTAGGGATGATGAAGGGATATTATCAGGAAAAGTCGCAAGGTAGATAGCTAGGTAAGAAGACTTTAAGTGGGATTGGGGTACATGACCATGGATGACAGTCTATTTTCTTAATCATTTATGGAACATATTTTTCATGGTGAGTTAAATAAACGGGGAGAGCGGTAGGATATCATCATGAAAGTATGATGGGGCAAGCAAAAGTTATACCAGGGAGTGAAACGAATCCCAACCGCTTAGGAACAAATATAAGATACCTGTGTTATAATGTTATAAATGTTATAACACAGGAGGAAACTATGGTATTAAGAAAAGTAACTAAGGTGGGTAACAGTCTAGGGATCACATTTCCCGCTGAAATGTTAAAGAAGGCAAACATAACATTAGGAGATGATATAGAAATCGAGTATAAAGATGGGGAAATTATTCTAAAAAAAAGCCAAAAAGTTAATTTGCCTGAAGGTGTAGATGCAGAGTTTATGGAGTTACTTAATGAAGTAATTAAAGAACACGATGAAGCATTTCGTGGATTGGTAGATAAGTAATGGACGATGACGTTATCTATCTTAACACCAATCAAGTAATTACCATAAATGCCCTCCAAATACGACTGTACTCACCAAATGAACTAATGGGTGTTAAAGAACCTTACCTGTTAGAGTCGGCCCTCAACCGTCCGAAGCAATCCATCCTAGGAAAAGATGCTTATCCGACTATCCATGAAAAGGCTACAGCCTTTTTTCAGTCTCTAGCCCAAAACCATGCCTTTCATAATGCCAATAAACGGACTGCATTAGCGTCTTTGATCATCTTCCTGAAAATGAACCAGTATCGCTGGACAATGGACACTCAAATGGAACAAGATTTTGTAGTGGATGTAGTAAATCATAAATATACATTTGAAGATATTGTAGCAACGATTAATAAATATGCTATTAAAATATAGTTTAGGGAAAAGCAAGAAAGGCCTTTTCAATGAGAAGGCTTTTTCTATTGCCACACAGTAAATTAATCCATAGGCTTCCGTCGGATCTTGTCGTAAAATAGAACAAGAGGTGATCGGAGATGTTGGATATAGTAAGAACTTATTTGGAAACCGAAAAACGCAAACGAGTTCAAACCAAAGAGATAGAAGGTTTTTTGATGGACATCCTCGGTGCTGAGAGTTATTGGAAGCATGGAGGATATGAGGCGTTGGCGAAAGTATACCAAGAGCTTGAAGCAGAAGGGCTTCTCCGGCCGGTGAAGGCATCAGGCTGGAATGGCAAGATCCCCGCCTTATTCAATACATATCAGCGCTTAACTCCTAGAGCTGAACTCGATTCACTCCTCAAAGAGAAGCTACTTACCTTCTATCATCCGAATATAAGAACTTCCTATTATTTAGAGCATCCGCGTGATTACGAGGAAGATGAGCCTTTTATCCTCAAGATGGATGCATTCTTAAAGCAAGACAATGATGTAGCTTTTAATAGTGACTTAACGATAAATGAGCGATCTTTCCAGCTGTTTCAAAATGAGAAGTGGCTGGCCTCTGCTCATGGCAAGTCCGTATTGGGTCGAATAGGCTTGACATTAGAGAATCTTCGCTGTTACCCCACTTATGAGCCGTTTTTTTATTATCGGCACGGTCGCAATGCTTCACTGCAAAAGAATGCCTTAATTGTGGAGAACAAAGATACGTTTTTTTCCTTTAAATCCTTGTTTCAGGCCGGAGTGTATGCATGGGAGGATCTCGCTTTCGATCTCTTAATCTATGGGGAAGGCCAAAAGATTGAGCACAGCTTCGCTTTTTTTGGGGAGTTGGAAGAGTATCGGGGCTGCGTAACAAGATTCTATTACTTCGGAGATCTGGATCCAAAAGGGATAGCAATCTGGTATCAGCTGAAGCAGCAATATCAGGTGGAGATTCAGCCAGCACGTCTGTTTTACGAGGATCTTATCCAGCAGTATGGTCATGTGGCTCCTTTGAGAACGAAGAAGCAAAGCTGTCCGAAGGAAGGGGAGAGGGCATTTTTAGCTTATTTTTCACCAGAAGTTCAAGGGAGAATCGTAGAGTTGCTGCAACATGACCGATATCTTCCCCAAGAAGGCTTAAACGGCCAGCGGTTGAGGCAATTGTCGCAAGGAGGAGAAGCATGAATCCGTGGAAAGAGATTTTTCAAGGCTTTGATGAGCGAATTCGCAATATTGCGGTCTTTATGCCTTTATTCGATCTAAGGCAAAAACAGCATGAATATCCCCTATTTCCGATTGGGATTGCTATTATGCTTTATATTCTGGAAGACATGCTGCGGGGCGAAAAGGATTGCACGTATGAAAGAGTGGCTTATTTTTTACGAGATTTGCTGGAGGGGCATTATGAGAAGTCCATTTCCTATGAGGAAGCACTGGAATTGGCTTATAAGGTTATTCGTGAAGGTCTGATGAACCAAGGCAAGCCGCAGTCGATGTCTTATCCCGATTGGGAATCAGGAGGGGAGAAATCCTATAAATTTCACCTCATCGAGTTAGAAGACTATCAAATTAAAGATAAAACCGTTCGTTTGCGGCTTTCCACGGAAGGGTTGGAGCTCCTCTTTAAAACGAAGGAAATGTATAACGAGCTGCAAGTGTCGATTACCCAGCTTTATCTGCGGCAGCAGATTCAGAAGGGGGTGTTTGATGGCGCGCTGCGTTCGGTAGAGGAGCTTGCTCTTGCCGTGCAAAATGAGAAGGTGATGATCCGGCAGCTCGAAGAAAAGATTATCCGCGATGTTCTTCAGGTGGCGAGGGAGCAGGAGCTGCAGAAACAAATGGCGCGCATCAATGAGCAGTTGGAGCGAGAAAAGAAGGTGTTCCAGGAATTAAAGGAGCTCATTCGCAACACCTCGGTTCAATATCAATTCGGGAATCTGACGGAAAAAGAAGAGGCAGCTGTCGGGAAAATTATGCGCTTAGAACGGAAACTGCTCGATGTCATTAGTGATCATGAATCCTTGTTTACGGATAAGCTGCGAGTCCAGCATCTCATGAACCAATCGATTGAATCGATGATTTTGCATGCGTTTAATACCCGTCTAAACTTTGACAGCGAGGTGCTGCGGCCGATCGTAAAAGGTCAGGCTCCCCTAGACCTGCTCAAAAAAGTGCTCGATCCCATCTTACCTATGAAACGGCATGTGTTTTTTAACCCCAACCGCCTGTTTCTCGAACAGCCGCTTCGCCGGGCATTAGAAGAACAGCCGGAGGAGGCGCTGTGGCAAGTAGAAGAGGACATGCTGAGACAGGAAGAGGAGCGGGAGCGGGAGCTGCAAGAGGCAAGGGAAACTCGGTTGGAAGACTATTTCCAGCTGTTGCTGCTTCCCTTGGTGCATGCAAAAGAGATTGGCATCAGTGAAATTCTGTCTCAGCTCAAGCAAGAGGAACCGAAGAGATATGAAACCTTGATTCGGCAATTGGACTTTTATCCTTTTATTATCGGTTTGCACCAAATGGGGTGGATCCCGCTGCTCTCGAGCTCGGAGATGGATGCGTTTGTTCTGGATGATGTACCGCGTGTATTGATGCGATTGGTCGATCGCCATCCAGCGATTCATCAGATGAAAGGATTTGAGCTGATTGCCACCGAACAGGTAATTCGACTTGATAATGGTTATGTCATGTCCGATTTTAAGGTGAGAAGGAGGGGTGAATATGGAATGGGCGAAGGATGATGTGCAATGGGCCTTTCGCATTTTCATGAAGCTTTTGGAGAAGGGGACCATCCCGGAGGAAGATCGGGAATATCATTTTGCTTACCAGCGCAGCGAGGTGCGGCTGATAGTCGAAGAACTGATTGAAAAGGAAGCCAGCGTCAAGGTCTTCCAGACTGGGGGGACGCTTTACATCACACCTACCGTGGATAATCTGCTGTTTGGCTATACCAATGCGGAGCTCCGGGATTTGATGAAGCTGCGTGATAACGGAGAGCTCTATCTCGCTTATTTCAGCATCCTTTGTTTGCTGGCCAAATTCTACAATAGTGAGGATCAGTCCCTGGCTTCCCGGCAATTCGTGCCCATAGAGGAGCTCGAACAAACCATTACCGAGTATGTTCAGCAAGTCCATGAGCTGCAAGAGGAAGCGCTGGAACAGCTCGAAGATGCTCATCAGTTAAATCTACGGAATGTAGCGGACAAATGGTTGGATCTGCCGGCTTTTGATGATAAGGTCAAGAGCTTGCGCGGGGCAAAAAACAATCGAATCAGCTTCTTGCTGCGGATGCTGCGTTTTCTCGAAGAAGAAGGATTGGTCGTCGTCTTGGAGGACCGAGAAATCCAGCTGCTCCCGAAGCTGCAGCACCTGGTGATAAAGTACTACTTCCACGGCCAGCGCAAGGAAATGCTGCTTCAATTGCTCAGTGACGGACTAGGGAAGGCATCGAAGGAGGGATAAGGCATGCCGCGTATTCATCGCATACGTGTGACTAATATTCAGTATGATTACGGCAAAAAGCAAATGCCGGATTTGCTTTTTGATACGGGCAGTCTCGATACGCTGTTGCTGCTGGCGAATGGTGGGGGTAAATCTCTCTTCATCCAGCTGTTGCTGCAAACTGTGCTGCCAAGGGAGAAAATGAATGGCCGAAGTATTGCCGATTTGCTGCAATCTGAGCGCTACACGGGTCATATAGCTGTCGAGTGGTTGCTTGATCGTCCGGGAGACCATAAGCAATTCCTTTGTACGGGCTTTTGCTTCACGAATGGACGGAATCAAAATCCGTTGGAGTCGTTTAACTATCTGTTTGAATATGATGAGCGGGCCGAGTGGCATATTGGCTCCTTGCCGCTAATCCAGGAGCATCCCGATGGCGGGCGGCGGCCGATCGGCTATCAGCAGCTTCGGGATTGGCTTAAGGCGGAAGTGGGATCTCGCCTCGAGCTGCCCGAATCCATTGCCGACTACCAGAGGAGATTGCGATCACGCAATATTTTGCATGAAGAATGGAAAAACATTCGGGATACGAACGGCTCGGAAGGCGGCGTGGACAAGTTCTTTGAAAAGAGCAAAACGACGGCCCAGCTGATGGATCATCTGCTCATTCCTTCGGTTGAGGAGATGATCTTTCAAAGCGAAGCGAAAAAGAAAGAGCTGATCCATGCGTTTGCGGAGTATCGGACCATGCTTCTCAATATCCCGATGATCAAGCAGAATCTTAAGGATTTTGGATTGATTCGCCATCATGCTGAAGAGGTGGTCGCGCAAGTGCAGCGCTACGATCAACAGCTTCGGCAATGGGAAAAGAAAAAGACGGAGTGGCTCCGCCTAGCGAAAACCTTCCGGCAATTTGAGCAACAAGCCGTGATGGAGCTGCAGGCCATTTCGGAAAAGCAGGATCAGGTGGAAGCGGTCTTGAAGGAGACCGAATGGAAGGTCGAAAGCCATGAGGTATTCCTTAAGCAGCTGAGCTTGGACAAAGCGGTAAAAGAGGAAGAAGAAGCCAAGCAGGAGTTCGAGCGGGAGAGCCAAAGCTTGGCTCAGCTGAAAAAGCAGGAACAGGAAGCAGGGGCGTTCTTTCATTACGGACGTGCTCAACAATTCCTGCAGGAAGCGGCCGGTATCCGAAGCCGGATCGAGGCGATGGAATTGAGCGAGCCCGAGTTGCAGGCGGCGCTGAAGCACGCGAAACGTCAACTTCGTGCGGCCTGGGAAAAATCATGGCAGGACATGCTGCAGCAGGAAGAAAAAAAGCAGGCGGAATTAGCAGGCCTTCAAGCTCAACTGCAGCAGGTGAAAGATCGGAAGGCCACGCTTCAAGAAGAGCGCAGCCGCTACGTGGAACAGCGAGCAAAGCTTGAGCATGGGCTCGCGGACTATGAACGCAAGAAGCAAGAGGTGGCAAGCAAAGTGTCCGCCGCTTATAGCTGGTCTCCAGCAGAAGGGGTGGAAGCCTACCGGCAGGAGGTGCGTGAGCGAGAGCAGGAAGAAGGGAACCTAGGGCGCCAGCTTGCGAACCTTGAGGGACAGCTCGTCCAGCTAGAGGAACGGTTGCAGGAGATTTCGGAACAGAAGCAACAACTTCGACAAGAACGTGTCCTTGTAGCCGATCAAGTCAACCGCTGGCGCAAGGAAGAAGCGGAGATTCAAGGGCTTCTTGCGGCGCAGTCGATCTACTCTTCTGCACTGATAGAGGATAAAGACAAGATTTTGTTGGACGTGCGGGCTCGGGTGCAGGAGTCCAGTGAGGCGCGATCCCTGCTACAGGCAGAAGTGGCGAGCTTGGAGGAAAAATGGGCCCTGATCGAGGATCAAGACTATTACATTCCCCAGCAGGAGCTGGTTAAAGTCAAGCAGAAGCTGGAACGCTCAGGCATTCATCTCGTGCTCGGTTCCGAGTGGCTGGCCAGCCAAGCCTTATCGCCCGAAGATAAGGCGGCTTATTTGAAGCATCAACCGCTCTTGCCTTTTTCCATCCTGATCGAAGCTCATCAAGTGAATCAAGTGAAGCACATCATGAGACAAGGAAAGGAGGGGTCGGCGGATTCTCCGATTCTCTTCCTCGTCAAAAGCGGGGAAAGTCTAAGAGCGGCGGATTCGCCGGACAGCTTCTTGCCGTTGGTTCAAGACGAACTCTTTATCTATCAGCCGGAGGCTTTCGAGCTTTATACCTCTCAGGATGCTTTTCAAAAGTATAAAAACCAGATGCAAACGACCATGGGAGAAAAAAGGCAAACGCTCCAGGGGCTTAAAGAAGCCGAAGGGCAGTGGTTGAACCTGCGTCATCAGGTCGAGCATTTTTATAAGACCTATTCCCATGGCATCGTCAAGGGATGGACGGAACAGCTGGCAAGGTTGGATGATCAGCTAAAGACCCTTGAGCAGGCTGGGGAGGATGAACGAAAACGAAAAACAGCCTTGACAGCTGAGCAGAAAGAACAGCAAGTCCGGTTAAAGCAGAATGCCGAGCAGCTGCTACTGGCCCAAAGCCGATTGGAGCTTCTCGAGTCGTTTATACCTTTGCACGCTGAGTATCCGAAGCAAGTGAAGCTGAAAAACGAAGTGGAGGAGGCTCTGCAACAGGTCGATCGTGCCCAGCAGGAATGTGAAAAAGAGACGGATCGACTTTGGGAAGGGATCGAAGTCTGCAAAGCGGGGATCCGCGAACAGGAGCGCAGGATGGCTCAGCATCAAACGGAGTATTCCCACTACCAATTAGGCGAGGCGGAGGCGGGAACAGCGGAAGAAACCTATCACACGTTAAAAGTTCAAGTGGACAGCCTCATCGAGCAATGGAACCAAAAGGATCGAGACCGTCAGCTCCTGGAGGATCAGAGGAGAAGAGCAGAGCAAGCAGCTGCTGAGGCCTTAGATGACTGCAAGCAAACAGGCCTAGATCTGGAATGGATTGGATCTCACTATCGAATCGTCGAGAAAGAAGAGTGGCGAAAAATCAATCGAGCCGTCCAGCAGCAACAGCTGGAGCTAGAAACGGTAAGAACGATCTTTCATAGCGCACAGACCAGAAAAGAAACGGCCATGGCCTTATGGAACGAACGAAAGAACCAATTGGAAGGAAAGTTTTCCCTTTTGCCTTATGATGAATATCGTGAGCTGACGCATGAGGATCAGCTTCGCTTTTTCCAGGAACAAGCCAAGAGCATGCAAATGGAACGAAATGTGCTGAAGCAACGATTCTCAAATACAGAGGACTGGAAACGCGAGGTCGAAGCCGCGAGAGAGCATAGCGAGGAGCGATTGCAGGCCAAAGTCGAGCAGTGGGGGGAAGACGTCGGGGTCCTCACGCCTGCGGAATGGATGGCCTACGACGCGAAGCCGATGAAAATCGTAAGGCAATTAGATAAAGAGAGAGAAGCTTTAGAAAAGAGGGTTCAGGATCAAAAGCATGAGGTGGATAAGCATTTCCAGAAATATCTGCGTCAGCTAGAGGAGACGAAAAACCCTCGGGTCAAGCAGTTTATCCGCGACGTACAAGTGATTCTCGATGACCAGCGCCTCTATGACTATGATTTTGTAGAAACTCAGTTTTTGAGGATCTTTGAAGGGCTTGATTTATATCAGGAGGAATACCAGCGTACGCTAGAGGAAAGCGAAACCAGCCAACGACAGCTGACCCAGCTCTGTCTGCGCAGAGCGCGAACGATTTTGGAAAGCGTCATGGAAATTCCGAAAAACTCTCGGGTCGTGCTTTATGGAAAAGAGATTCAATTGATCAAGATTGATTGGCGTACAAGGGATGACGAAGAAGGCTTCGGCAAGATGAATCAGTATTTGCAAAAAGTTCTGGAAGACTTGCAGCGCTGCAAGCAAGAGGGGATGGACGATGACCGGCTCGACTCCCGGATGGAGGATCTCCTGCGCACGCGCAATCTCATCGAAGTCATCGCTCCGATGGAGGAGTGTCGGGTCTTGGTCTACAAACCGCGAAAGGAATCGCTGGTTCGCCATCAGAAGGTGGAATATTCGCCTTGGGAGGAAGTATCTCGCTGGTCCGGAGGAGAAGAATATAGTATTTATATCACCATGTTCATGATCATGATCAGCCATATTCGCCAGCAGACGGAAGGACGACGCAATATTTGGAAAGTGCTTGTGGCCGATAACCCATTTGGTAAAGCTTCGTCCGCGCATATCCTAGAAACCGTCTTTCAAGTGGCAAGAGCCAACCGCATCCAACTCATTTGTTTAACCGCTCATAAGCAGGAAGGAATCCTGGAGCGCTTCCCCGTGGTCTACAGCTTGCAGCTGCGCTCTGCCTTTGGTAAGGAAATCATGAAAGCTGAGCAGCTGGAAACGGGATTTTATCGTTTAGAGGTCTCCGGATCGCAGGACGATCATCAGATGTCGTTAGGGATTTAAGGGAAGAGGATTAGGGCCTGGCCTTTGGGTCAGGCTTGTTTTCCCTTAAAAAGGTAATTCGTCATCTTCGAAACCATAATGGCCTTCTTTTACTCTTTCCATTTCTTCAGGAGTAATGCCAAACGGCACCCCATTTGATGTATAACCAGCGATGAAAAAAAAGGTATCGTCTCCGAACGATTCTACTAGAATCTGTCGTTGCTCCAGCTTTTTTTCTTTCCTTTTTCTTCGATGTTCTTGTAAAGCCTTTAATGAGTGCTTGACCTGTTGCCTATAGCTTTCGTCAATGTGGTACCCCAGCATCTCCAACTCTTTCATAGCGCATAGCAGATCTACTCCAAACCACTGGCTGTAACCTTTAACGATATTTTTACCTTCATATTTTGATATCCAACTTCTCGCATTCTGTAATCGGGCCTGTTGGTTATAACGTTTTCGCCTTGGGGTAATTGATTTTTTCTTTTTGCTCATGCTCGTCTCCTATCTGAATGAAGAACTCCCGAGGTCTTTCCTGTTGATTTATTATATAGGGAATAGAGTGTTCCAGTCATCGTTGAGTTGTAAATGGAGACCACGATATGCGGGATAAAGGGAGGTGAGAAGGAGTGGGATGAGTCTCGGGAATGATGTAGGTGGGAGTACGCTAAATTTAGGTGTAGAATTATTATTAGCACCTTTCGAAAAGAAAGAGACTAGGATCAATTCCATAAAAACGAATGGAGGAGAAAAGAATGAGTGGACACGCTAAAGTAGAACTATAGCGAGAGAATATGGATGTATGGGTCTAATAAATAAAATGCGAAGTTTGATGCCAGGGTTTACTTATAGACATCTCCCCGGGGACCAAGATCTAATACCGTTATACACGACGTTTTTTCAACTCCGTTAGCAATTTCCTGATCAATGCGGTCTAATAACTTTCGTTCTTCCTCCGTAAGGGGACTATTGTCTGCTTCAACAACCAGATCTTCATCAGGATCCTCTATGGGAAGAGGCGGTTTTTCCTCCTGCTCTTTCGATAAGCGTGACAATAAGCTATGAACCAAGGATATGTCTCTATCAGATAGATGCTGAATCAGTTTTACAAGCTCCTGTCTTTTTTTAGTCGCTCCCATTGTTATCACCTCTTTTTTATTATATATAAGGGATCCACTCTTTTACAAAGAATTGCTGTCAAATTATCTTTTTGGCGATACCAGCCTTCGGATTGGCATACTTTTGTTGGTGTCGTCATTGCCATTCTGACATTCATGACCAAAAAAGAAATAGTCCACCTATGAGCTAAGGACTCCGTGGTCTATTTGTGATTGAAGGGGGAACAGATCTCATCCCAGGGACAGGCTTATGATACAATAGCAGGTTATCCTAAAGCACTTCTGGCTTTATTCAACTGAGGGACTGACCCTCATCACAAAGTAAAGTGTAGAGCACTTTGCTGTAAAGTACGAGACACGGATACCTTGCACTAAGGGGGTTAATAGACAGCCATAATCCGGAGCATAGTTACTCGAAAAATAACGGATGGATTTGATAAAGGTTTCACGATCTGCCGTCTCATATTTTCAACTTATAGCCCAACCTTGCTCATCTCTTTCTAACTCCCCATATACTAAAAACTCGAAACGCTGTTGTACATCATCCAAAATATCTTCAACGAGATAAGTAAACTCCATTTTTTGACGAAGCTCATCCTATAAGATTCCTCAAAGGCATCTCGTTCTTCTGCTGGAAGCTCATATGTAGACGTACAAAATGGCAAGCTGTCCTAGCTATATCTTATGAGAGAAATAGGGTAATAAGTCCTTCAGTTGAAAAGGAATTCTTGTCCACGATGTGCGGGAGGGAGGTAGTGAAAAGTGCTGTGGAAGTGAGAATTTTAGGTGTTTCGTTGGGTGTAGGTAAGATCTAAGTATTAAATTATTTATTTTGATAGATACCACCACGAGGTCCAATATCCAATACAAGTATAAGTAGCTCTCCATTGACGATTCGATACAATAACCGATAGTCTCCAAACCTCACTCTATAATCTTCGTATTCACTCCCTAGCATACGCTTGACATGAGGGAGAGAGTAGGGATCCTTCTGTAATTGACTTAGAATTTTATCAATCTTATTTTCTTTGAATAGGATCTAACTTTCGGTAGGTGGGGGGGCTTCATACTCGGATTGGGAAGCATACCAGGATTTAAAAAAGACGACCGAGAAACCTAACAGGCTAGTAATAAACAAAGGTGACGATCAGAGATTTTATGGTTTTACTGAAGATGACTGGGACAAGATAAGAGTTTTATCTCCCACGCCAGAAATCGCAAAAGAAGCGAATGAACAAAAAAACTGGAATCTACATAGTTATGTCCTTTGTATAGAGTATGCAGGACATAAGATAATACTAGGTGGCGATGCAGATAAAGAGATATGGGACTCATTGGCAGAGACTGACCCTGAATTAATAAAAAATATTTCCGTTCTAAAAGCTCCACATCATGGCAGAAAGAAGAACTATAGTCAATCAGCTGTTAAATTGATGAATCCATTATGGACTATTTGTTCAGTAGGTAATAAAGCACTGTTAAGAAAGCCTGATGGAACAAGTCATGATGCTCATCAGAGTTATAACTACTATACACAAAAGATGGTTTTATCAACACGTTATAGAGGTAATATAGTTGTAGAGGTAGATAGTTTTGGGAACCTTGAAGTGAAATGTTCACATAATGCTGAGCTAGAGAAGGAGTTGTACCAGCTCTAATGAATTTACCACTTCAAATTTATGATTTTATAAGTATTTTATTTCCTGGTGTAATCCTATTAATTATATCAAAAGTTGAGTTTTCATCTTTGCCAATATGGAGTATCGAAAAAGGTAGTGGACAACTAGCTGTTCTCTTTGTTGCTGCATATGTGATCGGTCATTTTTTACAGGGAATAACCAGGATTAGTAGCATTAATAAGATAATGCGATTATTTGCGAAAAAGAGTAAGGATTCAGTACAAACAAATTCTACTAAAACATTGCAAGGAAGACATTATTCTCTACCAATTTCAGATCCAGTAGAAGATGAATTCAACAAATGTTTTAAAGGTTTTTATGGTATTGAACCACATTTGTTAGGTAAGGATGAGGCTTTTAACTTAGTATTCAGTCCAATTCAAGATAAAATGGCAACTAGAAGCATATTTGTAGCAATTGCAAACCTTCATAGGGCAATGGGGATACTTTCTCTTATATATTTTTTTTACCTTATAGGTAAAACGATATATATTATTTTTTCACCTGATCAACAATTATTTTTTTTAAAAACTATTCTGATCATATTTTTTACGTTTCTATCCAGTATTGTGTTTATAAGAGGGATTGATTACTTTAAAAAATTTACTGATATTATTCCATATTTCTCCTTTATAGCTTGGTACAAGGAAAAACAACTGGAGAGAGATAGTTAGAACGCTTAAGAAAATTAAAATGTAGTTATAATATGAGTAAAAACAAATCTAAAAAAGCCCGAATTGGGGCTTTTTAGGGGAACACATCGATTAATTGTACACACTGTATACTCCATACATGTGGAGTGTTGCTCACTGTTAGTCAGGAAAGACTAATAGTTGAGATGTATTGGCGGATATATTAACGGAGCGGGTATATGCCCGCTTTTTTTTTTTTTTGAACTTATGAATTAGACGGTTAACGTAGCCGCTTTTTATTTTACCCCCACCCAGTGCCGAATGATTGACTCTTTGACATTTTCGTGGTTGTAAGTCTCAATAGACCTGAGAATAATTTTTCTGAAAATTACTGTGTATACACAAAGAAGCCCCACCGTTTTGGGCGGAGCGTGATGTTTCTCTTAGATTGGTATGTCTCACTTATTCCCTAAGAGAACTATAAACATATGTAATTCATAGAAATTCATGCCCGCTTCGGGGATACCCCCTCAGGTAAGGGACTG